>JAESSQ010000119.1 GCA_016764035.1 Gammaproteobacteria bacterium | reverse complement strand
TGTGGTTAATCATCCTAACACAAAAAACAGGCATCAATTCGAAACGGATTACACAAAACAAATCAACCAGATATGGTTACATTACCTCACCCATAAAGACCTTTATTATCGACAAGAAAAGCGATGGCAAGAATCAGTCTTTTGGAAAAGAAGGCATTAAAGTGAAACATCATCTTAAATACTAAAAAAGATTAATTCACCATGCCGTTATCCTCGACTCCGATCGGGAACCCCGTTCTTGGTCTTCAATTGCAGATTACACACTGTTAATCCGTAAGATGGGTCCCGCCCATCATCAGAGTTTCAGCTGTTACGATGTGAATCTAGTATTAAATGACACAATCAAACCAAGCCTCTGTAGGGTGTATCCCTTGTAGGTACCCGTTTTTGATCTTGATGTTGATCTTAAACCCTAGTGCCCTTTGTGTGAAAAATCATTGCTCTTGATCTTAGCCTTCAGTACCTTCATGGTAAATATCTTTTGATCTTTCGCTGTGTTCGCCGTGCCGCCGTGCGAGTATTGCCCTTGCTCTTGATTTTAATTTTAACCTTCAATACCTTCAGTTCCTTCGTGGTAAATATCCCTTGATCTTAATTTTGATCTTGATTGCACATTTTTACCTATCACCTGTCACCAAATTTCCAATTGACATTCTTCAGCAATAGAGTATATTGGATAGATAATAAAAAGGAAACCCACAATTCAATGACAGAAGATCAAAAGAAAAACGACGAAACCCAATTGTGGGGGATTGCGAATTTACTGCGGGGCAAAATCAACATTTCTAAATCAATTGATCTTAATAAAAACTATTATTTAGATTAACATCAATAACAATGGATAAAAAGACACTCTCAGAAACTGACATCATTACCAAATTTATACTACCCGCGGTAAAAAATGCTGGGTGGGATATCATGACGCAGATAAAACAAGAAGTTAAGTTGCGAGAAGGAAAAGTTGTAGTCCGTGGACAAATCGGAGCAAGGAAAACAGTCAAAGCCGCAGATATCGTTCTTTATACAAAATACAGCCAACCAATCGCAGTAATAGAAGCCAAATCCAACAAACATGAACTATAAACCTCCTTTTGACATCACCCCAGAAATCATTGATTTAATCTCACAAATCAGTGAAAAAATCGGTTTTGTCAAACGAGATTTTAGCCAAGCATCGCCACAATTACGCAAACAGAATCGCATAAAAACCATCACTGGCACTTTAGCAATCGAAGGCAATACATTAAATGAGCAACAAATATCAGCAGTACTAGAAGGCAAAAAAATCTTTGCCACGCAAAAAGAACTCGCCGAAGTCAAAGGAGCCATAGCTGCTTATGATAAATTAGACCAACTTAATCCCAGCTCATTGGATGATTTACTGCATGCGCATAAACTAATGATGGACAACGTAATAGTAGATGTAGGCGTTTTTCGTAAAAAACCAGTAGGAGTTTACAAAAATAAACAACTCATCCATACTGCGCCACCTGCTAATCGTGTGATGAATTTAATGACCGATTTGTTGTATTGGCAACAGCATTGCGATCACCATCCATTGATTATTAGTTCAGTTTTTCATTACGAGTTTGAATACATCCACCCGTTTATGGATGGCAACGGTCGCATGGGACGTTTATGGCAAACCCTAATCTTATCGCAATGGCAGGCATTATTTATGGATTTACCACTAGAAAGCATCATCAAACAACATCAACAAGATTATTATCACGCATTGGCATTGTCTGATAAAGCTGCCAATTCAACACAATTTATCCACTTTATGCTCCAAGCCATTCTCAAAACCTTAGCCAAAAACGCCCCTGTAAACGCCAGTCTAAACGCCCCTGTAAATGGCGTTATAAACCTAAAGGGCATGAAAACACCCGAAGCCATTCTTGCACTGATTCAAGCAGATACAAGCATAACCCGACAACAAATGGCACAACTTATTAACAAAGACATCCGCACCATCGCCCGAGCCATTAAAAAACTACAAGACCAAAACAAGCTCAAACGCATCGGTTCTGACAAAACAGGGCATTGGCAGATATCGTTTTAACTCGATACTTACACTTGACCTTGATTCATCTACAAAACTTGATATGAGTCAATTGACATTTTTTAGCAATAGAGTATATTGGATAGATAATAAAAAGGGTCCCCACAATTCATGATTAAAGATCAAGAGAAGAACCTGACAGGTTTTCAATAATCAATATATAAGATGACTCATTTTAAATCTAACTTTGAGTTTCTCTCTGAATACAATATTGTATTCAGGGATTTAGGCTATTCAGCAGAAATCAATTTCATACCTGATCCAAATATGACTTTAGTCAAACTGAGGCAATTAGGAGAAGTTTTAGCCTCTGAAATCGCAGCAAGAGTTGGAATAGAATTAGACGATGAAAAGCGTCAAGTTGATTTGCTTCGACACATTGATTACAAAATGAATTTGGATAGTAATATTCGCAGTGCTTTTCACAATCTTAGAAAAATAGGCAATAAAGCCGTTCATGATTTTCAGTCAAGCACACATAGAGACGCATTAATAGGTTTGAATCTGGCATTTATGTTGTCGGGATGGTTTTATAGGGAATTTGGAGGAGAAAAAGGAAGAAAGTTTAAACTTGGTAAATTTATCAAACCGCAAGATCCTTCACAGAATGTACGAGAACTAGAAGAAAAAATTCGTATATTAGAAAGCTCTAACCTAAAAAGTACTGAAAGAATTAAGCTAGCAGAATCTTTAAAAGGCATTCAAAATCAGAAACTCGAAGCTGAAAGAATAAGAAATGAAGAAATGCAAGCCGAGAGAGAAGTTTGGGAAACTCTCGCTTTAGAAACTGAGCAAAAATTAACTCAAACCATTAATGAATTTGAATCAAGGCAGTTAGAAAAAGCTCAAAGGTTTAATCAACAGCCTGTCAAAGAACAAAAACAATTCCTTCAATTAATAGAAGAATCACGATTAGACCTTTCAGAAGCAGACACACGATTAATCATCGATCAACAATTAATCAATGCTGGCTGGGAAACTGATACCGATAATCTTAGATATTCAAAAGGCACAAAACCTGAAGCCAATAGAAATAAAGCTATTGCAGAATGGCCAACATCAAGTGGACCCGCTGACTATGTATTATTTATGGGCTTAATACCTGTTGCAGTTATAGAAGCCAAAAAGAAAAATAAAAATGTATATGGAGATATAGATCAAGCCAAACGATATTCAAAAGATTTTTTGACTAAAGATCTTTGTACCATTGATAATAATTATAATGAATATCAAATACCTCTGGTTTTTTCCACAAATGGAAGACCTTACCTAAAGCAGCTTGAGCAAGAAAGCGGTATCTGGTTTTTAGATGTCCGTGATGCTACTAACCAACGCAGAGTGCTACATGGTTGGTATTCACCAGAAGAATTAAAAGAATATCTCAAACAAGATATTCATAATGCTGAAGAAAAGTTAAAAGAAATGGATTTTAATTATGATTTTACTTTAAGACCTTATCAAATAAAAGCAATCCAAGCTGTAGAAGAATCAATTCAAAATGGTGACCAAACCGCCTTGGTGGCTATGGCTACTGGCACAGGCAAAACAAAAACCAGTATCGCGCTGGTTTATCGCTTGCTTAAATCAGAAAGATTCAGGAGGATATTATTTTTAGTAGATAGATCAGCATTAGGCGAACAGGCTGCTGATTCATTTAAAGAAACCAGGATGGAAAATTTAAATACATTTGCTGATATTTTTGGATTAAAAGAATTAACAGATCAAAGCCCCGATTCTGATACAAAAGTTCAAATAGCAACCGTACAAGGAATGGTTAAACGCATTTTTTATAATAATGGTGAACAAAGCCAACCCAGCGTAGGGCAATATGATTGCATAGTGGTAGATGAATGTCATCGTGGATATTTACTTGACCGTGAGATGGGTGAAGCTGAACTAGAGTTTAGAAACCAAAGTGATTATATCTCAAAATACCGTTCAGTCATTGAATACTTCGATGCTTATAGAATAGGTTTAACAGCAACCCCTGCACTACATACATCACAAATATTTGGAAACCCTGTCTACACCTACACCTATACTGAAGCTGTAGTAGATGGATTTTTAGCCGATCACTTGCCACCGATTCGTATCATTACAAAACTTGCACAAGATGGAATCAAGTATGAAGTTAATGAAGAGGTGCAAATCTATGACCCACAAACCAACCAGATAGAACTGTTTAACACACCTGATGAGTTAGACTTCGATGTTTCGCAATTCAACCGCAGTGTGATAAATAAAAACTTCAATCTCGCCGTCATTAAATACTTGATTGAAAAAGACATGATTGACCCCTACCAAGAAGCAAAAACGCTAGTTTACTGCGTGACAGACAAACATGCAGATATGGTCGTCGAATTATTTCATACTGTCTGTGAAGAATATTATGGGGGTATTGATGATGGGGCAATACAGAAAATCACAGGAAAAAGCGATAAACCATTAGAGAAAATTAGATACTTTAAAAATGACAGATTACCAAACATTGCAGTTACCGTTGATTTGTTAACGACAGGAATCGATGTACCTAAAATTTGTAACTTGGTATTCTTACGCCGTGTGAACAGTCGTATACTCTTTGAACAAATGCTAGGTAGAGCCACCCGTAGATGTGATGAAATCGGAAAGGAAACATTCCGAATATTTGATGCTGTTGATATCTATGAAAAACTAGAAGAAACCAGTAGCATGAAACCAGTGGCTACAGATCCAAAAATTACCTTCACACAACTAGAGAATGAACTATCAAATTCAGAACAACAAAGTCTAAACAAATTAGCCAGAGATCAATTTTTAGCTAAATTACAAAGTAAAAAACGACATTTAACAGATCAACAAAAAGACGGATTTGAAATGGTAGCCGGTCAATCGCCAGATGCATTTATAGATGACCTTAAATCAATGGACTTAAGTACAATTGCCGAATGGTTTACCCAACATCCAGGACTAGGAGAGTTATTAGATTCTAGATATGGAGACTCAAAGCCCAGACCCGTTATAATCTCAGATCATCCAGATGAAGTCACTGACGTTGCTCATGGCTATGGAGATGGACAAAAGCCTGAAGATTATTTAAAAGCGTTTGAAAAATTTGTCAAAGCCAATTCAAATAGAATGCAAGCCCTACAAGTAGTTGTTACAAGACCATGGGAATTAACCAGAAAAAGCCTCAAAGAATTAGCTGTAGAACTAGACATCAATGCCTTTCGTGAACTCGATTTAAAAGCAGCCTGGTTTGAGGCCACCAACCAAGATATTGCAGCACGTATCATCGGGTTTATTCGACAAGCCGCATTAGGTGAGCCCTTAGAGTCATGGGAGGATCGAGTATCTAGTGCATTAGAAGTAATACTGGCTACAAAACAATGGACAACACCACAGAAAAAGTGGTTACAAGCCATAGCCAATCAAACAATAGCCACAACTATTGTCGATCATAAGGCATTAGACCAAGGCTTACTCAAAGATCAATTAGGTGGAAAACGTCGAGCAAACAAATTATTTGATAACAAAATAGAAGACATTCTATTACAATTTAACAAAGCCCTATGGCAATAAAACAGAAAGAGAAACAACTTCTCTATTACACATAAAAAATCAAGGAAAAACAATTTAAATGAGCACACAAGAACTAGTCACCAAACTATGGAACCTCTGTAATCTCCTTAGAGACGATGGCGTGACCTATCATGAATACCTAAACGAACTGACATTTTTAATATTTTTAAAAATGGCCAAGGAAACGGATACGGAAAAGAATCTTCCTGAAGGCTATAGATGGGAAGACTTAGAAAGTTATGATGCAGCTTCTCGATTAGAAGAATATAAAAAGTTATTGATTCATTTGGGTTCACATGGTTCAAAAATCACCAAAGCCATCTATGCCAATGCCAGTTCAATCATCAGAAAACCATCAACACTGACCAAACTAGTCACCGAAATCGATAAGCTGGATTGGTACAGTGCCAGAGAAGAAGGCTTAGGCGATATGTATGAAGGTTTATTAGAAATCAATGCAGGCGAAAAGAAATCAGGCGCAGGGCAATATTTTACGCCACGTGTATTGATTAATATGATGGTTGATTTGATGAAGCCTACTCTAGATGATGTCATAGTGGATCCAACAGCGGGTACCGGCGGTTTTTTAATCAGCGCTCATCATTATCTGGAAAAACATAATAAAATCCAGTTTCTTAATGA
>JAESSQ010000118.1 GCA_016764035.1 Gammaproteobacteria bacterium | reverse complement strand
TGTGCGAGTGCAAGATTGTTATATGGCGTGATCAGGGTGTTGAGCAAACAACTAAGGTCCTGTATTTCAAGATTATCCAGCAGGCCGCCTTTTTTGCTGCCGATAAAAGAAATACTGGCCTGTTTCAAGCATCTTGATAGATGTCCAGGTGTAGACGGTTGCGCATCAAAATTAAAATATCGCCATATTCAGCAGGCCTGGTCGTTCTGCCATCTGTGATGAGTGTTGGCGTGTTGATGATGGTTGAGATTTGTTGAGCTATATAATCTGCTTCTTTATGTCTTAGCGTCAGGCTGGAAGTTTTTCTTGGTTGTTCGAGTGGATTGCGAAAATAAACCGGTTCATCGGCAGCTGTGTCTTCTTTAGCGTCGCTTTCATCTTCTTCAAATAAATCATGCAGCTGAACCCGGCCGGGTAAAACGTCAAGATGAGTACCATGCGTGGTATAGCCTGGCATGAGGTTTTTGACGTAATCTTGCTCGAATATTTGATTTACACAATGGATAATGGCAGCGGATGAACGTCGGGAAAAGTCCAATGGTGTTGCCTTCGCATTAAGATTTTCGGCTAACCATGAACTGGCCTGAGCCTGTAATGCAGGGTTTGCTCGCCGGAAACTGTAGATGGACTGTTTTTCATCACCGACCAGAAAAACACTGCGAGGACGTTGTTCGGGGTTGGCGGCAATTTCTTCCAGTATCGGTGACAGTAAGTGCCACTGCGTCGGATTGGTGTCCTGAAATTCATCAATAAGTAGATGATCGATACGTTGATCAATTTTATATTGCACCCAGTGTGCATTGTCGGCGTGTTGTAATAATTGGTAACACTTCCACTCGAGATCGGTAAAATCGAGTAGTCGCATCTCTTTTTTCAAACGCTGAAATATTTCAATATAGTGTGCGCCTGCTCGGTACCACGCTTTATTTATGGATAACGTAAGTAAACGTTTTAACTGTTCGATAACACTTTGAACGTCATCAGCAATCTTTTGGTGTAACTCGATAAAGCGCTGCGCATTTTCATCGCCCAGTTTTTTTTCTAATGCCGCAGTGTATTTACGACCCTGGCTCAAAATGTCGCCATCTTTTTTTATGAAAGCCGATATTATTAATGCAAAGCTAATGCTTTCATCGTTGTCGTTATCTAAGGTTTGATTTAGCGCATTAGTAATACTTGCAGCGTGTTTTATACTGGTTTTGTTGTTAATCTCGAGTAGAAGATTAGCGAATATTTTTAGATTGGTTATGGTTTGTTGCTTAAAAAAATCGGCTTGTGGCTGCAGATTTTCATCGATGTGTAATGTCTTGGTTAGTTCATCATTAGCAAAGTTAATGGCGTTATTTGTTTGAGCAGTATATGCCCACCAGTCACTACGGTGAGATAAGAAATTACTTAGAGCCGTATGTGTATTGTCTGGGCCATTACATGTCTGCATGATGAAATCCAGAGCATCATCTAATTGAGGATTTTTATCAGCGTCATTGAATAGTGTTTGCCAGGCCTGTCGTTCTAACAGACTGCTATCTTCCGTTAATTCAAAACCCGGTGGGATATTAGCTTCGAGAGGAAAACGTGAAAGAATGTCCTGGCAGAATGAATGAAACGTCTGAATGCGTATCGGATACAAACTGTGCATCGATTTTTCGTAGAGGCCACGAGCAGTGACCAACGATTGCGCGTCTGTGTTGCTGCCCATTAACTGTAAAATAGCTTTTAGTGAAATATCATCAGCCGTTGCCATTTCATATAACCGTTGATTTAATCGAATCTGCATCTCGCCGGCTGCTTTACGCGTGAAGGTCAGAGCGATGATGTTGCCTGGCTCAGCGTCATCGATGAGCAGACGGACGATGCGGGTGATTAATAACCAGGTTTTACCGCTACCTGCCGAGGCGGATACCGTAGCGTTATATGCGGGGTTACAGGCATCAAGGCTGTTCGTGCTTTTACTTATTGTTGGCATGTGCGCAGTTTATCGTTAGTTTTCGAAATAGGCTATAGGGCACCTCTAATAGTTCATGCGTGGCATCTCCGTACTTGAAATACCCAATAACTTCGTTGAAAATCTTACAAATAGCTGGCTATTTGTTACGATCTTCGCCTTGTTCTTGGGTATTTCAAGCACAAATCTATCCAAACAGAATTATTAGAGGTACCCTATAGAAGTTCTGTTGCTGGCAAAATATGCAGGTGGTAAAGTGGCACGAAATAAATGTTGAGAGTTTTGCACGATGTAGATTTTTTGGCAGTGCAAGGCAAAAATTGTTGAAAAAGCGCAGTTTACACAGTGTAAATGAGCATTTTGAGACCATTTTTAACGTAGCAATGACGGAAAAGATGCTTCGTGCAAAGCTCTCATGTTAGTTAACCCATAATAATTTTAATAACCAGGGTACAACACAGTGAGTCTACCTAAATGAGCAAGTACGATGCCTCGTCGATTGAGGTATTAACAGGCCTCGAACCCGTACAGAAACGCCCGGGTATGTACACCGATACCAGTCGACCTAATCATCTGGCGCAGGAAGTTATCGATAACAGTGTTGACGAAGCGATTGCAGGTCATGCCAGTAAGATCGATGTTATTTTGTTTAAAGATGGTTCTGTCAGCGTGACAGATGACGGTCGTGGTATGCCTGTGGATATTCATCCTGAAGAAGGTGTTCCCGGTATTGAAGTCATCCTTACACGGTTACATGCGGGCGGAAAATTTTCTAATAAAAACTATGAGTTCTCCGGTGGCTTGCACGGCGTGGGTGTTTCGGTGGTCAACGCCTTATCGTCACTGGTTGATGTCGAAGTTCGTCGTGACGGATCGGTGTATGAGATGTCGTTTGCGCATGGTGCTAAAACTAAAAAGTTGAAAAAAACAGGTAGTGTCGGTAAACGTAATACGGGTACTAAAATTCATTTCTGGCCTGAGAAAAAATATTTTCATACACCGGTTTTTTCTATCAGTAAATTAAAACATGTGCTGCGAGCCAAAGCGGTATTGTGTTCGGGGCTAGAAGTCAGTTTTACCGAAGAAAAAACAGCCGAGAAGCAAAGTTGGATTTATGAAGGTGGGCTGGCGGATTATTTAGGTGAGAATCTGTTTGATAAAGAATGCTTACCTGCTGAGCCATTTATTGGCAGTATGGCAAGTTCAACGGAAGCCGTTGATTGGGCATTAACCTGGCAACTTGATGCCGGTGATCTGACGACAGAGTCATACGTTAATTTGATTCCAACAGCGTTAGGTGGAACCCATGTCAATGGTTTACGTACCGGCTTAACCGAAGCTTTACGCGAGTTTTGTGAGATTCGAAGCCTACTGCCACGGGGTGTAAAACTTAGCCCGGAAGATGTCTGGGATAAGGTCTGCTATGTGTTGTCAGTTAAACTAGCTAATCCACAATTTTCGGGACAGACAAAAGAGCGGCTATCATCTCGTGAATGCGCAGCCTTTGTTGCCGGTGTCGTTAAAGACGCGTTTAGTCTGTGGTTAAATCAGTGCACGGAAGCAGGCGAAGCCATCGCCATGCTGGCCATCGAAAACGCACAGAAGCGCCTGCGAGCGGGCAAAAAAGTTATACGTAAAAAAGTTACCAGTGGGCCAGCACTGCCTGGTAAATTATCGGACTGTTCTACACAAGACCTTAGCCGTACAGAATTATTTCTGGTAGAGGGGGACTCCGCGGGTGGTAGTGCGAAGCAGGCCCGTGACCGAATGTTTCAGGCGATTATGCCGTTGCGTGGAAAAATTCTTAATACATGGGAAGTTGAGCCTGATCAGGTTTTAGCTTCGCAGGAAGTGCATGATATTTCAGTCGCTATTGGCGTTGATCCCGGCTCATCAGATTTAAAAGATTTGCGTTATGGAAAAATTTGTATTCTGGCGGATGCCGATTCTGACGGTTACCATATCGCAACATTATTATGCGCATTATTTCTCAGACATTTCAAGCCATTAGTTGAGGCTGGACACATCTATGTCGCGATGCCGCCACTGTTTCGTATTGATGTTGCAAAAGAAGTTTTTTATGCACTGGATGAAGCTGAAAAACAAGGCATACTCAATCGTATCGAGGCTGAAAAGAAACGCGGCAAAATTAGCGTGACACGCTTTAAAGGTTTGGGCGAAATGAACCCCATGCAACTGCGCGTTACCACCTTGTCACCCGATACCAGGCGCCTGGTGCAGTTAACCCTAGGCGAGGGTGGCAAAAGTCATAGCATGATGGATATGTTATTAGCGAAAAAACGTGCCGGTGATAGAAAAGCCTGGTTAGAGAAAAAAGGTGCACTGGCAGACATTTAATGTTTGCCTGTAATATCGTGCCAGAAAGTGCCAGAAAGTGCTATGGCAAGAAAAATGATTGATTCCTCACTGTTTACACACTTAATTCATTATAAAAATTTATGAGCTCACAATCAGAACTAGAATTTGAAGGTATAGAACAACTGCCGTTGTCTGAATTTACTGAACGCGCATACCTCGATTATTCCATGTACGTCATTTTAGATCGGGCCTTACCGTATATCGGTGACGGATTAAAACCGGTGCAGCGACGAATCGTTTTTGCCATGTCAGAGCTTGGCTTAAACGCGTCGTCCAAACATAAAAAGTCTGCTCGAACGGTTGGTGATGTTTTGGGTAAATACCATCCGCATGGAGATAGTGCTTGCTACGAGGCGATGGTGTTGATGGCACAGCCATTTTCTTATCGCTACCCGTTGGTTGATGGTCAGGGAAACTGGGGCGCGCCTGATGATCCTAAATCATTCGCTGCCATGCGCTATACCGAATCACGTCTTGCACCGTATGCTGAAGTTCTGCTGAATGAACTTGGTCAGGGAACGGTTGACTGGAAGCCAAATTTTGATGGTAGTTTGGAAGAGCCAGAAACGCTGCCCGCACGACTGCCTAATGTTTTATTAAACGGTGGCACAGGCATTGCTGTAGGTATGGCAACGGATATTCCGCCGCATAATTTGCGAGAAGTAGCGAGTGCTACCCTGCGTTTACTGGAGCATCCGAAATCGACACTTGAGGAATTGTGTGAGCATATCAAAGGGCCCGATTATCCAACCGAGGCCGAGATTATTACGCCTAAAGAAGACTTGCTGGAAATATATAAAACAGGCCGAGGTGGTATAAGGCAGCGAGCATGTTATGAGATGGAAGACGGTGCAGTGATTGTGACCGCGCTGCCATATCAAGTCTCGGGCAATAAGATACTGGAGCAAATTGCTGCACAGATGACGGCGAAAAAATTGCCCATGGTGGAAGATCTGCGTGATGAGTCTGATCATGAAAATCCGACACGTCTGGTTATCATGCCTCGTTCCAATCGTGTCAACATCGATGAGTTAATGGCGCATTTATTTGCAACTACAGGTCTTGAGCGTAGTTATCGCGTCAACATGAACATGATCGGTATTAATGGTCGGCCACAGGTTAAAGACCTACGTTCATTAATCGAAGAATGGTTGAAATTTCGAACCGTTACCGTGCGCCGCCGCTTACAATGGCGTCTGGATAAAGTTAACAAACGCCTACATATACTGGATGCGTTGTTGATTGCGTTTCTTAATATTGACGAAGTTATCGCGATTATCCGAGAGCACGATAAGCCTAAACCGGTGCTGATTACGTGCTTTAAAATTTCGGATAT
>JAESSQ010000117.1 GCA_016764035.1 Gammaproteobacteria bacterium | reverse complement strand
CATATCAACACTCCAAGCTTGTGTCCTTTCACATTGATAACGGTACTCTCGCTACCTGCAGCAAAGTAACGCAACTCATCAAAAACAGAATAATTAGGCAGTGACTGTTTAAAACAAATCTGCTGGACATCACCATGTAATAGGTAAACGGCAGCATTGTATAAGTGGCTACCACGCTCTATCGGCAGACCAAATATAACACCCGTATCGCCGATAGAATCTTGCAAACTTTTCTGAATACGCAAGCATTGTGTTTTTATTTGTGTCAAAAATCCCTGACGGTGTAACAGGTCTTCCGGTGGATAACCTACCAGGGCTAACTCAGGAAACACCACCAAATCTACGCCCTGTTGACTTGCTTTTATTGAGGCATCGATTATCTTATCGGCATTCCGTTTAATGTCTCCGACTTGAAAAACATCCTGTACCATTAAAATATTTATTGGTTCTGGCGCGTTATGGTCGACTGGTCTTTGTTGGCTCATACTTTGAATAACTCATTGTGTTTCTACTTTATGGCAATAGTATTTAACTTAAATATACTGTCAACAATGACAGGCTTTAGGGCAACTGCAAAAAACAGCGATTTTAACATGCTGAGGCTTTTAGTCATTATTGCTGTCATCATTATTTTAATTACCGGACTCTTTTTTATCTTGAAAAATAAGGACGAGAAAAAAAACTATAATTAAAAATACAGAAACCAACCTGTAAAACACACTGTTTTAAACAGCTTGCATAATATTTACCGCTATACTTCGTTTAACTTCAAACAATAACGCTATCCGCTATAGCCATTACATGACCAACACGCAATACCAAAACACTAACATTCTGTCCACACAGGGTAATGCCGACGCCTGGTACCGTTTACAGCTGTTCAATTATTTTAGAGCCTTACTCGCGTTATGTTTTATTACCGTTTACCTAAACGACTGGGTCCCTGAGCTCGTTCCTGGAAATTATTCGCATACGGGTTTATTCATTACAGTATCAGTTACCTACTTGCTTACAGCTTTGTTTTTTACCACACGCCTTGCCATAAAAAAACCCGGACTTAACCCTCAAGTCATTTTTCACACACTGTTCGACATTGCATGCATCACCCTTTTGATGCATGCAACCGGCGGTGTACGCACAGGCCTGGGCATGTTGCTTATCATCAGCATCTCGATGACTAGTTTGTTTTTACCCCGGCGACTGACTCTCCTCTTTGCTGCCATAGCAACGCTATCCATCATTGCAGAACAGGTGTATTCACAATTTGTTTATATCAACTACTCACCGGCTTTCACCCAAGCAGGGTTACTCGGTATTTTGATTTTTATCTCCGCCTTCCTGGCCACGTATTCTGCCAGGCGGCTCAAGGAATCTGAAAAACGTGCAGAAGAAACCCGTGCCGAACTGGAAACCATTGTTCAAATGAACGAACACATTATTAAAAACATGCGTACAGGTATTCTGGTAATAAAAAATGATGGACAGGTATTAATGGCCAATAATGCCGCGCTTGAATTACTTGGCCAAACTAACCTGGAAAAAAATACCACACTACAAGATACATCGATTGATTTATATCAACGCTTTCTCGACTGGAACGATAATGCGATTCAAAACCACAAGCCTATAAAACAAACACATGGCCTACCTGACATACAACCAGGCTTTAGCCATATCGACCAAAACAGTCATTTAAGTAACCCACCTCAGGGGCGAACATTAATTTTTATTGAAGATGCAACCAAGCTCGCGCAACGTTTTCAGCAGGTAAAATTAGCGTCTCTTGGCCAATTAACCGCAAGTATCGCGCATGAAATTCGTAATCCACTGGCAGCAATCAATCATGCGGGGCAATTGTTAGCAGAAACCTCAGTCAATGCTGCCGATAAAAAGTTAACCGGCATTATTAACACACATGCAAAACGCCTGAACAACATCGTCGAAAATGTATTACAACTTTCCAGACAGCAACGTGGCGTACCTGAAACCATTAACATCTATCGATGGCTGTTAATGTTCCGAGAAGAATTTGTCGCAACGCATAACCTGCAAGCCTATCAACTACGAATAGCCATCAACCCGCCAGGCTTATTAATCGTCTTTGATTCCAATCAATTACATCAAGTAATGTGGAATTTGTGCAGCAATGCAATCAATCATTCCAACATGGAAAATTCAAACATTATGATTAGTATTCAAGGCGAAATCGACAAAGACAACCTTCCCTATATTGATATTATCGACAACGGTCCGGGTATTGATGAAGAAACACAGAACCATATTTTTGATCCATTTTTCACCACAAGCTCAGAAGGTACAGGATTAGGCTTATACATCACGAAAGAGGTCATCGAAAGCAATCGTGCTAACATACGCCTCGTCGCTCTGCCTACTGGTGACACCTGTTTCAGAATCCATCTGCAACTAGCTCAAGAACAACCACAAACGATAAAAAATAGCTAACATGAACAGCAACAGGGTTTATAAATGACAGCCAAACAAGTGCTCATCGTTGATGATGAGGCCGACATCTGTGAGCTTATCGAGATCACGCTGATGCGTATGGATATCACGTCGCACTCTGCACTTAATTTAACTGATGCAAAACAATTACTGGAAACAGAACACTTCGATTTATGCCTAACAGATATGCACTTGCCAGATGGCAATGGTATTGAACTGGTTGAGCATGTACAAAAAAACTATAAAAATCTACCCATTGCTGTCATTACCGCACATGGCAATATGGAGTCCGCTGTAAAAGCATTAAAAGCCGGTGCCTTTGATTTTGTTTCCAAACCGGTTGATATTCAAATTCTACGAAATCTTGTCTCCGCTGCCACCAATATTCCGGACAAAACCAATAACAAACCACAAGATAAAAACAAGATCAACATTACCGGCAACTCCAATGTAGTTAAAAATTTATTAAAAAATATTGGCAAACTAGCAAGAAATCAGGCACCAGTATTTATCCACGGCGAATCCGGATCAGGCAAAGAACGTGTTGCCAGAATGATTCATCAACAAGGCTCTCGAAGCGGTGGCCCTTTCGT
>JAESSQ010000116.1 GCA_016764035.1 Gammaproteobacteria bacterium | reverse complement strand
TGAGCCCAAGTGGATTAAAAAGTTAGGTGGTGTGGATGTTTGGACAAAAGATCATTGCTATGAAGTAGTCATGGCCCTTAGATTAGATTAGGGATTAGATTGAGGTTAATACATTGAGGCTAATAGAGCGAGGTTAACAAAATGATGCATAAAATTGGTGCTGTTTTATATCTTTTATGGGGTTTGTTACATGTAAAAGCGTCTATAGCGACCTATCAATTAGGCATGACATTAGAGCCTGGTATTGTGCAAGGCAGGGTTTTTCAAGATGCATGGAACCTGGCTTTCTTTGCGATTGCCGTTAGCGTTATCGCGGTATTACTAAACTGGAAGAATAGTCGCCTTGGTTTTTGGCTTAATTTCAGTCTTGCGACTGCAACGGATATTGGATTCATCGTCCATATACTTGTGCCAGGTTACTTCCCTATAATTCCAGGTGTTGTTGGACCTGTTTTGTGGGTTCTTGCCGTTATTTTTACAGCAGTAGCCATTAGACAATCAGACTACACATAACTGTGACATTACATATTCGATAGAACAGTAGAGGTGAATAATATGAATTCAGAAAAAACAACAAACCTAACCCTGGTACCAAACGGCCCCTGTATTGTAAAAAATCTTAAGAGCCTCAGTAACGTCAAAGGTGCTATAGACGTAGGGGAAACTACCGCTTTATGCCGATGTGGAGCCTCAACAAATAAACCATTTTGTGATGGCTCACATGAAAAAATTAAATTTTTATCCGATAAATCAGATGACCGCTTAGAAGATAAAAAGCAAACTTACATCGGTAATAATATTACGATATACGACAACCGTAGCTTGTGTGCACATGCCGGATATTGTACTGACAATTTATCTGCGGTTTTTCGAATGAAACAAGAGCCATGGGTAAACGCGGATGCTGCTACTGCCGAGGACATTATTGAAACAATCAAAAAGTGCCCTTCGGGTGCGTTAAGTTATTCAGTTAATGTTAATGAAAGTGGGGCAAACAATACGTCAACTATCATGGTTGCACCAAATGGTCCCTATGTCGTGTCTGGACGAATAGAGCTTACTAATACAACGTGGGGTAGTGGCGCATCGAAAGAACAGTTTACCTTGTGTCGATGCGGCGCTTCAAAAAATAAGCCATTTTGTGATGGAAGTCATTGGGAAATTAAATTTACTGACGACAAGAATTAGTAAGTTTATGAAAAAAACGGCAGCTAACTTAATTAATTTTGAAAAAGGATGTCCGTCTTCAGCCAAATTTCAATTGTCTGAACAGTTTTCTTTATGTCTCTTTATGATTGTACTTGCAAGACATTCCAGAATTGTTCAGTGACTACTTAAAATACTAAGTATTTATATAAATAAAACCCTACCTATTAATTAGCCTTGAAGTTTAATTGACACTATAACGGTGTTAAATGTTGGCCAGTTTTAGTTCGCTTAGTGAGTATATTTCAGCCGCAACCAACGTTAAATTATTATTATTGGGGATGCTGGCAGTTGTATTTAAAACGAAATTAATGCCATTGATCGGGTTTGTTTTTTATTTGGTAATTTAGACGTGGCTAGCCACGTTATTTCGTCCCTGCTGTTTGGCTCGGTATAAAGCAAAATCAGCCTGTCCAACAATACTGTGCAAATCATGAATCGCAAGGTTGCTCGCGACACCGAGAGAAATAGTGATACAGGGTAGCGTTCTGTCATTAAGTTTACCAATGTCCATTTTTTCAATTTGCTTGCGTAATCGTTCAGCAATAGACATGGCTGAATTAGACGTGGTGTTGGGCAGCAGTATCATAAATTCTTCGCCACCGTAGCGTGCAATCATATCGTTAGGTCGCAAAGGTTTTCTTAACATCTCACCAATAGCACGCAGTACCTGATCACCTGCCTGGTGTCCATTTTCATCGTTATATTCTTTAAAATAATCGATATCGATCATGATGATGGATGTTTCCTGCTGACTCATTATGCTTCGGTTTACTTCACGGTCAAACATTTCATCCATCCATCCTCGATTATGTAACCCGGTTAGTGCGTCGATGGTGGCATAATGCAGGCAACTGCTTTGCATCTCAAAACTGTTGGCAATAATCTGATTACAAAAGCGAACATTGCCCACGAGTATAAAAATTAAATTTAATGCAATCTGATGTGATACGTGCGTCATTTGAAGTAATACGTCGTTATCAATAGCTAGCAACGATGTCTTCTTTGTTGCCTTAACGATAGCAGAGGGTAGTTTTTCATCAATGGCTGATAGCTCACCAACACACTCTCCAGGGTCTAGACAAGTTAGTGCCTGATTTTCGTGTCCATCTAAATGAACAATTAAATTACCGGAAAGAACGATGAAAAGGTGCTTGTTTTCTTGCGAAGGCGAAATCAGAATTTCACCTTCATCTAGTTCGCAACAATTACACTGTTGTAATAGCGGTAGTATTAACGCTTGGTCTACATCGCGAAATAATTGTACGCGTGGTAGTGCATCAATTAAGTGCTTGGGGAGTTTAGCGTCTTCACTGGAAAGTGATTGGGTGTCATTCATGGTTATTTCCTTATTCCTCATCAATAACTGCAGGCGTTTTGATAGTTATTTTTATTGGTATTGTTATAGTTTATGTGGGTGAGAAATCATGAATTTTTGTTAATTTATGTATGTAGTATTGCAGCCGCTATGGCTTAACAGTTAAGTAGACGTTAACGTCTGCTTAGTAACCTACATTTAGATGTAAGGTGGCGAAGACAATGACTGAAGTGAGGATACCCAGGCCAAGTGAAAGATAGCTTCGGCGAAGATTACTGTATTTATTGTTTAGTACTTGCCCTATTTGATAGATGTCTTTTATTAGTAACGTGCGTGCTTGTTCATTGTTTTGTAGATTTTCTTTTAATGTGCGAATGTATTCGTCCTGATCGAGTACGGAGAAGCTTCCAAAAAAAAGTAGGTTTCCCGGCTTGTTTGTTTTTGTTTTGCTGCGGAAACGCGGGGCTATGACGAGTAAGGCAAAAATAGCTGCCAGTGTAAAGAAGGCGGTTAGTGTCCAGATTGATGCGTTGTATCCATTGTGTTTTTCGAGAATGCCCTGCGTTACCGTAATAAAGATTAAAAAAGCACCCAGTATTATATTGGCTTTTTGGTCAGCCATCATGCCTAGCATGTCATGATGTTGCTGCGTGGTTCTGAGTACGTAGATTACGTCGCCTTGTTGAGAACCTTGATGCTTGTCCAACCAGGCGCTACGACGTTCAGGTTTTTGATTGTCGCTGTTTTGATCAGATGCCCTTTCGCTTTGTTGTTTTGACATAATATTGTGCTGATAATTTTTTATAGCATCTTTGCAATAGTGTAAATATCATACCGTGTTTTTTTACTTTTTATGCAGGTATTTGGTTTTTTGTTACTGAGTGTTTCTGCCTGAACTGGCCGTTTAACAACGACACGTTTTTTTGCGAACTGCAATGCAATGTCGAGTAGTTCGGCTGCGTTATTTTCCTTTATATGTAGACGTTGTAAAATTTGCATGTCTTTTTTAACAAGTGCTGATTTCTTTCTATCTGGATACATGGGGTCGATGTAGATAACGTCGGGTGCAATACCGTCTGTTGCCTGTTGTTCTTTTATGTAGTCAATGGCGTCTTTATTAACTATCTGAAACCCTTGTTTAAGTATTGGATTAAATGTTTCATTTAGTGTTGCTCGCTCTACGGCATCTTCAATAAGGCTGAAGATAATGGCAGAACGTTCAACTAATGTCATAGAACAGCCAAGTGTGGCGAGAACGTAAGCATCACCAGCCAGGCCTGCAGTAACATCAAGAACGGTAGGTGTTACACCGGATTTTAAACCGACGGCTTTGGCTATTGCCTGACCTCGACCACCGCCGAACTGGTGACGATGTGCTAACGGGCCGTTCAAGAAATCGATAGATAATGTAGTGTTAAGTTGCTTATCAAACAATTCGATTAGATCGTCATGGATCAATAGCTGGAGTTCGTAGCGGTCACTTTTTTTCTTGAGTAGAGGCAATTCAAATCGTTGACTAAATGCTTTTGCCTGTTGTTGGCGCACCGAAGAAAAGCAGACCACGGCAATTGAAGATGGGTTTGATGACGTTATAGAAATGATTTGTTACCTGCTTGCTAATCAGGCTGTTATCATAACTCATATGAATAAATATATTGATATCGGTGTAAACCTTACCGGTTCTTCGTTTAAAAAAGATGTTGCAAAGGTTATCGGTCGTGCGCAACAGGTTGGCGTAACGCAGATGATTGTTACCGGTACGAATCTGTTACACAGTGAACAGGCCATACAGTTAACGCAGCACTACGATTCGATATGTTATGCAACAGTGGGAATACATCCTCATGATGCCAGTGAATATTCTAGTGATACGGTGAGCGAGTTACGTGACATGCTACAGCAAAACAATGTTGTGGCTGTTGGCGAGTGTGGTCTTGATTATAATCGTAACTTTTCCAGTCGAAAAGAGCAGATACATGCGTTTGAGGCGCAACTCGAGTTAGCGATTGAATTGCAAAAGCCGATTTTCTTGCATCAGCGTGACGCACATGACGATCTGGTCTCGATGATAAAAAGCTGTCGTAAAGATTTAGATAAAGTGGTGGCGCATTGCTTTACCGGTAATATCGAAGAGGTAAATGATTATATGTTGCTGGATATGTATGTTGGTATAACGGGTTGGATTTGTGATGAAAGGAGGGGGCAGGATTTGCAGCAGGCGGTCAAGCATATATCGCTCGACAGGATTATGCTGGAGACAGATGCGCCCTATTTGCTACCGCGAGATTTGCAACAGAAACCGACAGCAAAAAATCGTAATGAGCCCTGTTTTCTTCCACATATAGCCAGTGCGGTTGCAGCCCATATGCAACTGGACGACGATCAATTAATTACTGCAGCATATGACAATAGTCAAACTTTTTTTGGCATGAATGGTTTATCATGAGCATTTTAAATAATCGTGCTTTATTGTTTACAGGTAAAAAAGACAGATGAGAGATAGCTAAGCGTTACCTTAAATTAATGAAGCATTCATTCCGCCTATTTTTAATTTCCTTGCTTGGTAGTCTACGAGATTTACTACCTATCATACTGGTCATTGCTTTTTTTCAATTAATCGTTTTGCAGCAGACGCCCGATAATGTTTTGCAATTATTTGTCGGGCTTATCTTTGTTGTATTAGGGCTAACGTTTTTCATCTTTGGTTTAGAGCAGGGCCTGTTTCCAATCGGCGAGTCGATGGCACATGCGTTTGCAAAAAAAGGCAGTGTATTCTGGTTGCTGGCCTTCGCTTTCTCACTTGGTTTTGGTACCACGATTGCTGAGCCCGCTTTAATAGCGGTTGCTAATGAAGCCTCGAAAGTAGCAGCGCAGGCGGGGGTGATAGACCCCAGTCAACTAGCGATGGATGATTACGCCAATGGCTTGCGTTATACCGTTGCTTTTTCGGTTGGTGTGGCGATTATGCTTGGTGTGCTGCGTATATTATTAAATTGGCCAATACACTATATGATTATGTCAGGTTATATTTTGGTAATAGTCATGACGGGTTTTGCGCCCGATGAAATTATTGGTATCGCGTATGATTCTGGTGGTGTAACCACGTCAACGATTACCGTACCGTTAGTTACAGCATTAGGCATTGGTCTGGCATCATCCATAAGTGGTCGTAATCCTATGGTTGATGGCTTTGGTCTTATTGCTTTTGCTTCATTGTTACCGATCGTTTTTGTTCTTGGCTACGGAATGGTGATTTAATGCAGGCTTTATATGATCTCCCGTCTTTGTTTCTTGCAACGCTTTTTGACATTATGCCGATAGCTATTATCATTTTCGGTTTTCAGTATTTAGTTATTCGTAAACAAATTAAAAATTTAAAAAAAGTTTTAATGGGAATGTTATATGTATTAATTGGCATTACTTTTTTTCTGCTGGGACTTGATCAGGCATTGTTCCCTATCGGACGCAGTATGGCTGAGCAATTAACAAACCCTGCGTTTCTGGAAAGCACGCGAATTACCGTGGGTGAGTTACATTGGCAGGATTATTACTGGGTTTATATATTTGCTTTTGCAGTGGGTGCGGGTACCGCTATAGCAGAGCCTGCATTAATTTTAGTTGCGCTTAAAGCTAATGAAGTTTCCGGTGGTGCCATAGGCGTATGGGGGCTAAGGATAGCGGTGGCAATTGGCGTGGCGTTTGGTATTTCTTTGGGGACTTATCGAATTGTTGCCGGTGTGCCGATGCATTATTTTATCATTACGGGTTATGTCATCGTGGTGATACAGACGTTTTTTTCACCGAAATTAATCGTGCCGCTAGCCTATGACTCCGGTGGTGTAGCAACATCGACTGTTACCGTACCACTGGTTGCTGCATTAGGATTGGGTCTGGCAGAAACGGTACCTGGAAGAAGCCCTCTGCTAGATGGTTTTGGTTTAATAGCATTTGCCTGTTTATGCCCAATTATTTCAGTAATGGCTTATGCCCAATTGTCTGAATTTAAGGATGCACGTGCATTAAAAAAACGTAAGGAGCAAGATGCTTTTTATTCGAAAAAAGAACAGTAGTGATGGTTAAACTTTACGAAATTTTATATTCAAAAGTAGCGAAGCGAAAACGCTATGAAAACATGAGGAGGGTGTCATGCATTTTAAATTAATTATTGCCTTTGTTGAAGATTCTAAAACCGACAAGGTAATGAAGGCTGCAAGAGAGGCGGGTGCAACGGGTGCAACAGTAATAAATAATGCACGTGGCGAAGGATTGGCTTTGAAAAAAACATTTCTAGGCCTGTCGTTGGAAACGCAACGCGATGTCATATTGTTTTTAGTCGAAAAACACTTGAGTCGGCATATCCTGGAGGAAATTGCAGTGATTGGAGAGTTTGAAGAACAGCCAGGTAGTGGTATCGCCATTCAGATTGACGTTGAAGATGCGGTGGGTGTGGCGCACCAGATCGAAGAATTAGAAGAAGCAGTGGAGAAAGAACTATGATGAATTCAGATAATAAATTGATTCGCGTAAGTGATGTAATGAAACGCAAGTTTGACATAATTGATGGAAGAATGACGGTAAGGGAAGCATTGTCTACCATGAAACATGATGAAACTAAATTACTGATTGTCGATAAGAGGTATGACGCAGACGAGTACGGTATGGTGTTGATCTCTGATATTGCCAAAGAAGTCTTGGCAAAAGATCGTTCGCCAGATCGGGTTAATATTTATGAAATTATGGTTAAACCGCTTTTGCCGGTTGATCCGGATATGGATGTGCGATATTGCGCGCGTTTTTTCGAAAGATTTAGTCTGTCGCGGGCGCCGGTTGTTAAAAATAAAGAGGTGGTAGGAATTATCAGTTACACAGATATGGTGTGGAAAGGATTGGTTAAGTTTTAAAGTGAGGGTATTGCGTAATACATCTTTACATCGTGTAAAATTTGTTATGCCGCGCTTATGTTCACACGGTAGATTTATCATGTGTTCGTGCTGCCTGTAAGGTGTTGCGTAATAACATAGCAACTGTCATTGGACCAACGCCACCGGGTACAGGCGTTATCCAGCCTGCGCGTTCCGCTGCAGTTTCAAAATCCACATCTCCTGTTAGTTTGCCATTGGCTAAACGATTGATACCCACGTCGACCACAGTGGCGCCAGGTTTTACCCACTCACCTTTTACGATGCCGGGTTTACCAACAGCGACAACAAGTATGTCGGCATCGGCGACAAAATTGGCTAGATCATGCGTAAAGCGGTGCGCGGTTGTGACGGTCGCACCGGCTAATAATAATTCCATATTCATCGGGCGGCCGACGATATTCGATGCGCCGACGACCAATGCATGGCGTCCTTTAAAGGTTTCGCCAATAGCTTCCAGCATATGAATAACGCCATGTGGTGTACAGGGGCGCAGTAGTGGCATGCGTTGCACTAATCGGCCAATATTGTAAGGGTGAAAGCCGTCGACATCTTTGTCGGGATGAATGGCTTCAAGTACTGATGTATCGTCGATATGCTCGGGTAACGGCAGTTGCACTAAAATACCGTCAATGGTGGCATCATTGTTTAACTTTTCAATAAGGCTTAATAGTGTTTTTTGATCCGTGTTATCGGCAAGATCATAGGATTTCGATACCAGGCCGGCTTCATCGCAAGCTTCGCGTTTTTTTCGTACATAAACTTGCGAAGCGGGGTTTTGCCCGACAAGAATAACCGCCAAACCGGGTGCGCGTTGATTATTTTTAGTGCGTTGCTCAATATCAAGACGTACCTGATTCCTGACATCGGCGGCTATGGCCTTACCATCAATTATTTGTGCCGACATAGTATTTGTTTCATGATTCAAAAAACCAATTTTCGCACGTCGGATATAATAACCACAAGGTGTAAATAGTATCTTGACCATCGCTTGAGCAAAGCGTAATATTCCCCGCCTCTTGATTCGCGAGTTACTTTGTGAAATTTGAGAAGTGTCGGGGTATAGCGCAGTCTGGTAGCGCGCCTGCTTTGGGAGCAGGATGTCGGGAGTTCGAATCTCTCTACCCCGACCAAATTAAAAAATTGGTTACGATGGAGCGTGGCTAGTATATGGCATTATGAGATAATACCTGGCAAGGGAGAGAGATTTGAACGTTAGTGTTCGACAAAATTGCCTGGAGCAACTTTGAACATGCGTAGCATGGCCCGAAGGGTGAAGGGCACGGAGCCCGCAATAATCTCTCTACCCCGATCAAATTTATTGTATTGATAAATAAACAGGTTTTAAGAATCTGCGCCTGTAGCTCACTCGGATAGAGCATCGGCCTTCTAAGCCGAGGGTAGCAGGTTCGAATCCTGCCAGGCGTACCAATGTTTTGTGTCATGTACTTAAGTTTATTTACTTAAATAAGCTAAGGGACAAGTAAACATGACTCATGTTTTAGTAAGTATGCTGAAAAAAAGAATTATGGTGGGCGTAGCTCAGTTGGTAGAGTCCCGGATTGTGATTCCGGTCGTCGTGGGTTCGAGCCCCATCAGCCACCCCAAATAATTAAAGGCTTTCAGCAATGAAAGCCTTTTTTAATTTTGTTTGTG
>JAESSQ010000115.1 GCA_016764035.1 Gammaproteobacteria bacterium | reverse complement strand
TAGTGGTATTGAAAACTTCTACATTATTTTGATACGAACGTGACGCAGCCATCATATTGGCCATTTCTTCAATCGAATTTACATTAGCTTTATAGATATATCCCTGTTCATTAGCCAATGGATGATCCGGTTGATATTCTTTTCTAGCGGCAGCTGTACTTTCGACTATGCCCGCAACGCGTACTGATGGTGTTGAATTGTTTTGTCCAATATTGTTTAGCTCATTCATTACGGCTGCAAATACTGGTTGACGAGAATGATAAACACCGGCCTCTGTACTACTTACTACATCTGCATTCGCAAGATTACTCGCCACAGTATTAAGACGTACAGATTGAGCACTCATAGATGAGCCGGCGATATTAAATACGTTATATAAACTCATCCTTATTCTCCTTTGATAGCTGCCAGCATGCCTCTAAATTTTCCCTCCAGAAAAGTCAGGCTTGCTTGGTAACGAATAGCGTTTTCTGAAAATGCACTCTTCTCAAGTTGTTCATCTACGGTATTTCCATCAAAAGAAGATTGATTAGGTACACGGTAAAGAATTTCTGCATTGTTGTTCATTGCATTATTTTGAATATGTTTTGAATGCGTTGTTGAAAGTGAGGCGCTCGAAGAGCTCTTTGATTGATTGACGATTGTCATTAATGCTGCTTTAAAATCAATATCCCTTGCCTTGTACCCAGGGGTATCTGCATTTGCGATATTAGATGCAATCAATTCTGTACGAACTGTTCTTATTGACAAAGCTTTTTGATGGATTCCTAAAGCGGAATCGAATGATATCGGCACGTCTTACTCCAACTTTAATTTATTCTTAAAATTACAAATGCAATCGCTATGCCAACTACTTCTTAAGTATTTAGCGACGTATGTATTAAAAGTTTAAAGTACAGCAGGATAGTACCTGAGAGAACAATTTTATCTTTAAAAGGTTTGTTATTAATAATATTTATTAACAATAAATATACATAGCGGCAATATATTTCCTCTTAAAGGCAAATATTTGTCGTTTTAAATTTTGCAGAAGATTAACAAAATTTAATCAAATAAAACGTATGATATTTATGTTAAGTAATATTGTATGTATGATAAAAATAACTGAATAAATCAAGAATATTACATTATGGTATTATGCCGCTCGAGACGTTGTCGTTACACCATTTTGTATAATGGATAATACCTCAATCATTAATTCATCAGAGCTAAACTTCGGTATAAATTTGTCTGCACCAACTTGCTTAACCATGTTCTCATTAAAGTTTCCACTTAATGACGAATGCAATAATACATATAAGTCTTTTAAACGTGGATCACGTCTGATTTCAGAAGTAAGGGTATAACCATCCATTTCTGGCATTTCTATGTCAGAGATAACCATAACAATATGTTCTGTTATATTACTACCATCTTTAACCCAATCTTTTAACTGAGCCAAAGCAGATTTACCATCATTCATAGCTGTGCATTTAACACCTATTTGTTCGAGAGCTTTACTAATTTGAGTGCGAGCAACTTTCGAATCATCGACCACAAGTATGTGTCGTAATTTATTACTATCAACATCTACAGACTCTTTAACTGAACTGGATACCATTTCTGTTTCACCAACAACTTCAGTTATAACGTGTTCTACATCAATTAACTGAACCAGTTCATCGTCGACTTTGGTAACAGCATTAATATAACTATCAGCATCGGTTCCTTCAGGTGGTAGATGGATATCTTCCCATTTCAAGTTGACAATTCGTTCTACACCTTTAACCATAAAGCCCTGTACGCTACGATTAAACTCAGTAATAATTACATAACTTTGTTCATGATTTTCTATTTCTGGCGCTTTAATAGACATGCCAAGGTCAATAACAGAAAGGGTTTTATCACGAACATTGGAAACCCCTTTTACAACAGCATGTGCCGAGTGAACAGTCGTTAAAGGTGGGCAGTGTATAACTTCTCGAACTTTAAAAACATTGATACCATACAAACCACCATCTTGTAGACGAAACAGAAGTAGCTCTAATCGGTTTTTGCCGACAAGTTGTGTACGCTGATTAATACCATCAAGTATACTAGACATCTATTTTCCCACTTTCAAATTCAATATATGTAATATATCGACAGAGAAAATAAAACCTTAACCTTGTGACTTCAGAAGTAGAAGTGAATTTTAGACGTGAACCAGGGAATGTTTGTTGTTGAAAGCTTTTGTATGACCTGAGTTATCATATAAGCCAACAGTCGATGACGCATTAGGCAAAATACCACGTAAAATATCCAGTGCATGTTGTGACTGCCTGGATGCTGTCTCAACAATACTACCATTTACACGATTTTTATCACGGCATTTTTCTGCCACGTTGACTAGTTCATCCCAGAGCGCGGTTGATTTTTTATCGTCGCGAAATATGTAATGTTTGTTATTTTTCTGATCGATAGTGACTGATACGTTAGACAAAGAGTTTAGTAATTTTTCTCGTTGACGAGTAATACTTTCAAGTTGCTGTATTTTTTCCTGCTTATCACGCACCACAATTTCCAGTGCTTCAGCATGCTGTTCAGCTAATGCTTCATATTCCTGGTGTAGCGATTCTAATAAACTGTTTACACAGTCAACTTCTGTTTGAAGTAACTGACTAATTTCTTGTTGTTGTGTATTGCTTACTAGCGTCATAATATCGCACCATAACTATTATTGTAGATTGATTATTGCAACAAAGATAAACATACGAAAACGTTATCGCTAAGACTTCAGTACACTTTCAAACTGCATGAGTTTGTCAGCGACCTTTGCAGCATCTACTTCATAAGTACCATTAGCAATTGCTTGTTTAATCTGTTCAACACGCTTTGCGTCTACTACTGGTGCAGAATCAACCATGCTTGTTACTTTGCCTAACTGTGCCGCATTATCAGATATACTGACTGTATCGGCCGTTGTTGATTGTCCTGTATCAGTCTTCGCAGACTGCTTCTCTATTGGCAGATTATTCTGCTTATCATCTGGTGGCCCATGTAGCCTGGCTGATGATATGCCATTGATATCTATAGTCATAACACTATTCCTCAGTTAAATATTTGTAGATTACTGCTTATAATAACGACAGCTGACAGAAATACTTTAATATCAGCGTCAAATATCTTATATCTTAACTTTAACTTCTCCTGCCATCGTTATTATTCCTTCTAACTTTTTTCGAGATTTCAAGTTTATTACTTTAATCCGATCACCAATAGCACCATTGGCAAGAGCCTTGCCATTCATACGTACCGCCATTAAACCAGTTTGTGCCAATATAGTTACCTGTTGACCGCGACTAATAATTTGAGGTTTTTTTAACATCGCCGGTGTTAATACCGCACCTGTTAAAACACGCCGCTTAAGCTTCATACCCGTACCGCTTTTTATATCTTCTATAAAACCGTAAGGCAAGGTGGCTATATCAAAACTTTTCAATTGTATATCTGATATTTTTAATACACTACCCTTTTGCAGTTGATGCGTAGCCACTAGCACTTTTATATACTTACTAATCGTTACAGGTACGTGTAGAGACCATGGTATTACACCATCACATTTTACACCTATCGTAGTCTTTCCCAGCTTACGACTACCTTTTGGCATAAAAGCACGTAAATACTTACTGCATCGTTTTAATTTTAACCGTGAATCTAATTTACCTATAATCACCTTAGCTTTAGATCCATTGTTATCTATAACTTGTGTATTTACATAATTTCTAGCAGCATAATAAATACTCTTATGGCTTTGATATGCAGATGCAAAAGCCAGTGACATTTGCACAGACATTAATACTATAAAGCATAACAAGTTAGCAATTAACATGAATGAATATCGTTTATACATAATCAACGTTTGTTACTTTCAATATATCTTATCCAGCCGCCTTGAAGAGCGTACTGGTTTGCTGCTAAATCTACAAAGTTCTCTGCTTCGATTCGTTCATTAAAACCACTTACCACGAGGCGGAACATCTGTTCACCATTGACTGAAGCATTTTCTATAAATGGACTAAACCCCGAGGGTGTTATTTTTTCTGCCACTGCTTCGGCGCGACTTTTATGGCTAAAAGAAGCTAGATTAACCACCCAACCACTGATATTAGTTTTCTTTTTATCCGCGATTACGACATTAGATTTCTCTATTATTTCATCATCAATTTGTTCAATATCGATAACTTTCTTCGATAGCTCTTTCATTGCTGACGTATTTTCATTTATCGCAATAATTATTTTATTTGCTGCGGCTAATTCATTTTCTAACACAACAATTTTATTTTCTAAATTATTAATATTCTCATCATTTTGTATTGTTTCTTTTTCCGGTAATACATTCACAATATCAAGCGTTGTATTGCTTGATACCGCATCTTTTTTTTGAAATAAGCCAAGTTCTTGTTTGACACCATGTAATAATTTATTAATGTTATCTATACCTGGTGTTAGCTCTTTATTATAAAAACTTAAAGAATCTTTTATATTTGATTCTTGCAACCTTACTGTTTCTTCTAGTTGAGCTGTTCTGGCTTGTAAATCAAAATAGTAATATACCGTTGCAAAAAGGACGATTACAAATAATAATATTTGCAACCATTTTGTATTTTTATCGCTTGCTAACGACATCTGTACTGCCGCACTTTTTATTTGCTCAAGCTCTAATGATATATCTGGTTGGCTATCTTTATTTTGAATTGAATTATTCGGCCGATGCTCTGCCTCCGTTTTTTTATTACATGTTCTAAAGTTAACCAGGTTATCGCGTTTTTCAGTATCCCCATAAGCTGGGCCATCATCCTGTATCTGTGAAAGCACACTGCTTATATTTTGGTTACCCAGCGCTTCATAATTATTATCAGAGGTTAAGGTTATTTTATCTTCTTCAACTTCGAAGCCTTTGTTTTGACTCTCTACTTTTAAACGTACCGCAGAATAATTAGCAGATGTCTCATCTTGATAATTTTTTTCTTGTGAAATCATTATCTTCTCTTAATGATTATCAGAAAATGAATCTGTCTGTCGAGGTGATTTTTTTAAACGATGTAAGTACTTTGTAGACGATTCGCTATTATTACGTTCTTTACCAGAGATATTTTCATAACAAACAGTTGTATCAATTCTATCAATCAAGCTGACGGCTGCTGCGTCGTATGTCACAGTTATTACACCCATATTTAAGCTAAAAGATATAGTTGTATCACTAAAAACAAAGGTTTCAGTTAGCACTAAATCTTTTATTTTCTTTGCTAGTAATGTGGCTTCTTGTTTATTGGTATCAGGTAAAAACATTAATAAATCATCACCACTATTTCCATAAACAACGTCACGACTGCATGCTTTATGTTGAATTCTAGTGGCTATTTCTCTAATAATTGTATAGCCTGCTTTACTACCTAATTGGCTGTTAATCGTTTCGAAATCATCAAGATTAAAGATCAACAAAGAATAAGGATCTTTGTAGTGAATAGACCTTTCGATTTCCAGATCTACTATCTCATTACTGTAACTGACATTATTTAAGCCTGCCATTAAATCACGCTGAGAAAAATTAATGACTTGTAAATATCGCAAGGCATTTCTTAAAGGCAAGGTTAATCCTGCTAGCATAGTTTCAATTAATACGAATTCGTTTTCTAATATCTCAGTATCACGTGAAATTCGTATGCAGCCTAAAGATAAGCCTTCATAATTTATATTATATTCACACAGGTGCTTAGCCACTTCACCATTAATTAATGTGGTGTCAGTTGTTTTATCCTCATACTCGATGCTGTCACACGGTACAACCGCCCGTAGCTCATCAATGAATGTATCAAATAGCTGATAAAAATCGAGAAACTCATGTACCCGACTAACAAACTCACTAAGGTTCTTATGCCCTATAATTTCAGCCTTTATTTCGTCGTCTGTATTGTTATCAAAACGTTGCCTGGCATTGATTAGTGTTGTTTTACTTGCTGCCATCATCTTTTGCCCCTATTAATCACTTACGTACTGGCAAACAGTGCAACAACCATGCCTAGATATATAAGTATAATTTTATCAATAACTTACGTGATAGAATTGGAGACGTCAAAATTTTGGCTACTACATAAGAGTCAACAAGACGATTTCTTGTCGAATAAGAATTTAATGCTGACGTGGAAGGATTAATGACAATATCGCACCACCTCCTTCTCTTGTATCGTTATTAGCGATAAGTAGACCTTTGTGGCCTTCAACGATTTCTTTGCTAATCGACAAACCTAAGCCTGTCCCTCCCGCACCGCTATCTGTTGTACTCGATTGAACAAATTTATCAAACACTGTCGACAACTCACTATCTGGAATACCTTGGCCTTGGTCCTGTATAGATAGTGATAGTGCGGATACGCTTATATTATTTTCTTCTCCATCACTGATCTGCAAATCGGTTTCTGTAAAATAAATTTTGACGCTTTTACCATCAGGTGTAAATTTGATTGCATTTGATAGTAGGTTTCTAATCACTTGTCCTATCTTATCGTTATCATAAATCAATGTTGTATTTAGGTTTGTCTGCTCTATTTCTATGGTTAGTGAATGTTCTCGAAACAATGGCATTAGTTCATCAACAACTAAAATGGCTGTTTTTTGTATCTCATGTTCTGCAAAATCAAAGGCCATACGCCCAGCTTCAAGTTTTGATAGATCGAGTAAATCATTTAGTAGAAAGAGTAAGCGTTGGCCACTTTCGTTGATACGTACGAAATAACTGGCTATTTTCTCGTTCGTCGCAGTACCTACTTTGCCACTACCAAGACTCGAAAAACCTAAAATGGC
>JAESSQ010000114.1 GCA_016764035.1 Gammaproteobacteria bacterium | reverse complement strand
TCCCATCGTTCCCGTTGCGTTGATGGCTGAAGTGTTGCTTAAAAGCAAACAGGAATGGAAGAGTGAGTTAGTACTTAAAACGCAATGTGTAGCGCGCATAGAGCAATTGCGAAAAGCTGGTGCACCGATTGATATTTCATCCAGCGCCCTTGAGAGTGTGTTGGGGTCAGCCATGCATGCGTTATTAGGGCGAGGGTTGATCGATGAAAAAGATAATCTGTACAAGTTGAAAGAAACAGAAGTAGACATTATGCGCTACTACGCCAACTCTATTGCGCATTGGCAGGAATAGGCCGCATATGCAGTAAACTAAGGCGCTGTATTTTCACAGTGCCCGGTATGTCAGCTTTTTTCGGCTAACTCTGCTTCAGTTTTAACACCAAATTTTTTCATCAGCCAGGCAGGTGGGCAAAAACCTGTAAAGGCACTTTGAAAACAGTTGAAACCGATGAACAAAGTAAACCAGGTCCAGTTAGGGTGATGGTAAATTGCTAGCAATGATGTAAGCATAACCATGATGCCGCCAAAAGCAAATAGTGCGCGTTCTACAGACATAGTGAACCTCGATGGTTGGAAAAGTGTCAGTATAACGCGAGTGATTAAGTGGTTACTATATTGCGAAAGAGAGAGGCTAGTGATTGCCGCATGTGTAGCCGAGTGATTCCAGGTGCGCTATTTTTTCTTTACCTTTTTGTTTTATACCGCTACTTATTGTAGAGCTTTTTGGGGTATGAATAATATCCCCAAGATTTTTCTTGGCGTCTTTGTCGCAGACGATAAATTCAACGCCGTGTTCTTCCAACGTATTTATACTTGTTTCGACTGGTGTGGCACTATCCTGGTAAATTATTTTAGTGTTTGGAATGGCATTAGGGTTAAGTAATAGTGCTCGACCACCATTAAAAAAATATATTTTTAAATCATCATCGCTAGTGTTATTTGTCGTCTTTGTTGTCGTATTGTGAAGAGATGGTGTGTTATTAAAATCAACCTTGTATGTTCTCTTGTTGTTTTCGTTTTCTGCATATACATTATGCGCAGCGAAAAGAGCGTGCAGCGTGAACAACGAATAAAAAATTATGTTGTTAGAATGTTTCATTGTTTGAGTATAGTCAGTAGATAAACTATTTATAGAGTTTTTGCGTACAAACGAACCTCATGGATTTGAACGCATTGTTTTTCTTATATCCGGTAGGGCGTGAGGTGTTATGCGTTTTTTGCTACGAGTAAACAACTGCCGCCAAATGACATGGCTTTCTGGTTGTTTAGATTATTGATTTCAGATTGTAAGAGAGTATTAAAAATAGAAACCCCTGCGCCACCCTTAACGGCATGATCGCGTGAGGTAGTATTCGATACTTGTTCTGTTTTTGATAAGCCCAGTTTGTACGGTAGCGTACGTAACAGATAAACAGGTAAAGGAAGAAAACGAAAAATATAAGAAGAAAACTCAACCTGAAACCCTGCTGATTGGAGAACTTTTGAGATGGCGTTTAAATTGTATCTTCTAAAATGGCCGGCAGCAATATCCTCGGCTGACCAAAGAAAACGATATGAAGGGACGGTGACATAAAGTCGTGCATTTGTTTTCATTATTGCTCTGACTGATTTCAGGAAGTTAACATCGTCTTCGATGTGTTCGATAACATCAAATAAGCCAACAGCGGGTAACGATTGCGGCTTGAATTTTGCCGTGTTGGTTGTTGCGCAAATCACATTTGAGAGGCCCCTTTGTTTTGCGTTGGTAGCACCAGCTGCTCCAGGTTCAACTAAAACAACGTCGAAACCAGACTTGGCTAATCCTAGCGAAACAAATCCATTGCCACCTCCGATATCAAAGATGGTTCCATTATTTTCCGGGGGATAAGATTTGGCGACAGAAGTAATGCAGTTATTTCTATGCTTGAACCAAAATGAATTTTCTTCAATAATAAAACAAGTGTCATTACTCTCTGATGGGTAGGATATGCTTTCAATGTCTTTGCTATACCAAATACCATTGTTTCCTAATTGAAGACCCGTGCTTATTTCTTGGATGTCTATCATGGCTTTTTCTTATGTTGCTCTTTCTTGTTGAGATATACGTCTGTGAAGAGGGTTATCAGAAAACATTGGCAGTTTCGTCGTTGGCTTTTTATTAGCCACAATTTACATTAACCTTGCTGCTAAATAAAGTCGTTAATATGGTCAACGTTAGTGGTGAAGGAGAATAGTGCATTATTATTGTAACTGCCCTACCGGCAGCTTAGTCAGTTACAACAACAATAAATTAGATATTCAATATACTAGAGAAAATGATTGTAACTAGCAAAAAAATTTGGTAGTAATGATTAAAGGGTGCTTATGACTTAATTTTTTTAGTAGTGCAAGCGAGCGTACCTGACGACAAAGGTGTAGCGCTTTTGTGGTTTTTGTCGTCAGGTGTAATGCCTTGTACGTTAGCCTGATATTACTTACAACCAAAGGTGACGGCATGTCGAAACATGTTGAAATAACGTCCTGTAACTTCGTAGTGCTCAGTAGTGTAATTATACGTTACGACTATATTTTTTCCATTGTCGCATTGTACGCCCAATACATTAGAAGAAGCTTTTCCTTCCCTTGAGGTTACTTCAGTGGAATTAGCGATAGTAGTAAAAAGTAGTAAACTAATTGCAAGGATAATATTTTTCATTTATTTTCTCCGCACTTAATGAAATTCATACTAAATTATAAGTGCATGAACAATTTAGTATTTTTGTATGACGTAACGGCATGCAAACTGGTTGTGGACACTTTTTTCCTGCACATAGCTTTTCATATCTCATCGAAGATTGGAAGTCTAAAGGGCTATGAATTTTTTTTGGTTGTAAACTTCAATATTATCAACAATATGCGCCACCGCTTTTCTTTCATTATTAAATTGTTGCAGGTGGATTAACACTGCTTTTATGGTGTGGAACAAGGCTTGGCAAAAGTGTTATCCAACGGCGTGTCTTTACGGTTCATGTTTCGGATTATCCCCGCGTCAAGCAAAATGCGCACGATAGTCGTGCACCGTATATTCAATACCCTGATCAGAATGAAAAATGCACCCTAGTTTCGGTTTATTACGTA
>JAESSQ010000113.1 GCA_016764035.1 Gammaproteobacteria bacterium | reverse complement strand
TAAATCTCGCGCAAACTGTCGCCTGGTAGCCTGATCCGGACCATAAACTTCAGCGACTACCGATTGTATACCGGTGGTCCCGGTGGCATTTCGACGACTTGAATTCGCGCGCCCGCCGTTTTGGCGATTGGCGTCATAATGTCACGCATGGCTACTGCCAACTCATGACTGGTAATATCGCGCGTCGATTTATGTGTCAACACGACCTGCATATCGGCCTGCCAGGGTTTGCTTCTTAAATAATAGTGCCGCACCAAACCGTTGAAATTATAAGGTGATGCCGTACCGACATAGGTCTGCAATGACACGACCTCTTCAAATTTTCTGGCCTCTGCCGCCAACGTGGCAGTAAGGTTTGCGGTATCGATTAAGGATGTGCCTTCTGGAAAATTGATAACGATATCAAACTCTGACTTGTTATCCAGTGGCAACATTTTTACCGAGACCGCCGTGGTATAAAACATCACACAGCTCGCAAAGAAAACCACAAACAATGATGCGAGAAAACCATAACCTAAAACACTGCGCTCAATTAACGGTGTAATCGACCGACGGAAAAAACGTCCAAGACGTTCATTGCCGGCCTGCTCTTTTTCAGCATGACGTTTCAACGTTGCCATGGACGGCTTCATCTTATTAGCCAGCCATGGCGTAAAGGCAAAAGCTGCGAACAAGGAAAACAACATCGCTACCGACCCCAACGTCGGGATAGGTGCCATGTACGGCCCCATCATGCCTCGCACCACACCCATAGGCATTAACGCTGCCATAACCGTAAAGGTTGCCAGTATGGTCGGATTACCTACTTCACGAACCGCTTCGATCGAAACTTCAACACTCATGTCTTCTTTCATCAACCAGTGCCGGTAGATGTTCTCGATAACGACGATGGCATCATCAACCAAAATGCCGATAGAAAAAATCAATGCGAACAGGCTGACTCGGTCAATCGTCAAACCCAGAACCATGGCACTAAAGACAGTAAATAAAATAACGATTGGAATAACAATAAGAACCACTAATGCAGGACGCCAACCCAGGGAGAACCATACCAATAATGTTACGATACCGGTGGCAATAAACAACTTAAAAATCAACTCATTGACTTTGTCATTAGCGGTTTCACCGTAATTACGCGAGATATACACATTCACATTATCAGGAATAATAACGCCCTTAAGATCAGCCAACCTTTCGAGAATCGCTTCGTTAACGGAAACACCGTTAGAACCTTTTTTCTTGGCGATAGCAATGGTAACCGCAGACGCACCGTCGGCAACGTTATCTTCTGTGCTGGCTGGCCCGGTATAATGATTAACCATGCTATGCACTTCTGATGGCCCGTGTAACACATTAGCAACATCACGAATATAAACGGGATTACCGCCACTTAATCCAACAACAATACTCTCAACATCCTGCGCGGACTGCAGAAACGAACCGGTATAAACTTTAAAGCTCTTGTCCCAGGCTTCGATATCACCAACCGATTTTTCACTGTTTGCCTGCTGGATTACCTGCGCGAGCCTAGGCAAACTTATGCCATAACCCGCCAGTTTTTCTGGTAGCACTTCAACACGTAACTGCTCTGTGCGACCACTAACAACAAAGCCCTGATTAGAGTTAGGTACTTCACTTAATTTTTGTAAGGTATCAAGAGCAATCAGCCGCAAAGAAGCATCATCGACATCATTGGACCACAGGGTAATGGTCAGGCCCGGTACATCATCAACAGCTTTCGGCTTAACGATAAAGCTCGACACACCTGGCGGCATAATATCAAGGTTGGAATTTAATTTACTGTAAACTTTGGTCAGTGAGTGCTCCATCTCTTCACCCACATCAAACTCAACCGTGATAAGTGCCGAGTCACGTTGAGCAGCGGCATAGACATGTTTGACACCGTCCATTTCGCTCATGATTCGTTCTAGTGGTTTGGCAGCAAGTGCCGCCACCTGTTCAGCCGAAGCGCCAGGATACTGCACGAAGATGTCCGCCATCGGTACCGATATCTGCGGATCTTCCTGCCTGGGTGTGAACGCAATTCCTGTTAAGCCCATCAATATAAAAATGATGATTAACATCGGCGTCAAGGGAGAAGTGATAAATGACTTTGCAATCCAGCCTGCCAGGCCCAGATTATTGCTGACGGCTTCCTGCTTTTTCAATTCGTTGTTATCAGACATGAGGACGACTATTTTCCTCGTACCAGCACACGCTCACCCGGTTTCAAACCAGATAAAATCGTCACAGAATCATCATCTACCATGCCGCCGATTCTAACCAGGCGCATCTTGGGGTTATCGTCTTCATCCAGTACCAGCACTGAAGGCAGACTACCTTTTCTATGAATAGCGGCAAGGGGTACCACAGGAAGCGCACGACTAGGCGAACTCACATCAGGGATCATGATTTCTGCGTACATACCCGGACCACCAGGCACGCCTTCGGGCAGATCAAACTTTACCGTGACCGTATGCTGCAAACTGTCTGCAACGGGAGAAATTTGTGCCACACGTGCTTTAACTTGTGTGTTACCCACATCAAGTCTTGCCGGAACCACCATGCCTTTTTTTAGACCGGGCATTAAGCGCGCCGGAACCTCAGCTTGTATACGTAAGAATTTAGTGTATGAAAAGACAATCAATGGCTGACCAGGTTGAACCGTATCGCCGATTTCAACCATTTTTTTCATAATTATGCCGTCGAACGGCGCGATAGCTTTTGTATCGCGCAATCTGGCTTCGATGGCTAACAGGCCAGATTCTGCTGCTGTAACACCGGAGCGCGCAGCCGCCACTTGTGTTTTCTGTGTAACCAGATCCGCGTGTCTTTCAATACCTTTATTACCACCACCCGACATTCCACTACGATCAAAAAAATTGTCGAACATCGACGGCATACCCATACCAGCCATAGGCCTTGGGTTATCAACACGTGGGTTCCACAACTCTCGATTATATTGAACATGCGCATTCTGCATGGCATTTCGCGCTAAGCTTAATTGCGCTTGCGCCGCTATTTTTTTCGCTTGCAGATCATCATCATTGATACTTACCAGTAGGGTACCAGCAACAAACTCATCCCCTTCTTCACCCGATATACTTATGACACGGCCAGGTATTTGCGCTGCCATTGTGACTTCTTTTAGTGGGATAACACTACCACCTAATATAACGGCACCACCATGAGATGCGACACCAACCGTTATAACCGTGTCAGACTGTGCTGATTGTGAACAGACCGCAGAACAGCAGAACAGCAACAACAAAGAGGTATAAATTTGAAATGTTACCCGACTTATTTTTGACATACCAAAAGCTACCTTGATGTTCATTTACACTAGATTAACAATGCTACACACCTGATGAAACCGGTACGTTTAACAAGCAAGAGTGCCTTGCAACAACAACAAATGCAAGGTTTTTCTATGACTTATCGTTACGTCAACAACAAACATAAAAAAACACTGCCACTGAGCATTATTCACTAAAACACGTCTATTTTATTTAGATTTGAACCGGCACATTCAGTTACATCTATCCAGTATTGCTAGCACTTAAACCCATGGCGCTATGAACGCTTCCAGGAAAACGACAGCACATGCTCAATATTCGGTGTTTGCGTAACGGCCATCAACAAACGGTCAAGGCCAATCGCCACACCTGAGCATTCTGGCAAGCCAAATTGCAACGCGGCGATAAAATTATCATCAATACGGGCGCAACGCTTTCCACTGTGTTTTCTAACGGTATTTTCGAGTTTGAAGCGACGGTGTTGCTCATCAGCATCGGTCAACTCATGAAAACCATTGGCCAACTCGATTTGGCCATAAAACAACTCAAAACGTCTGGCAACGAGAATCTGTTGCTCATTCATCGCAACCTTAGCGAGTGAGCACTGTGCGGCGGGGTAGTCATACAAAAAAGTAAAAGTGGATTGATCAAATGCCGGCAAGACGAGTTGCGTTAGCAACCAGTCTAACCAGGCGTTCAACTCGTAACTGTCCGTCGTTAAACCACATGGTATGTCTACATTTTTTGCTTTCGCTGCCTGATAGCATTGCAATGAAGTTACCTGATGAGGATTAATGCCAACAAAGTCTTCAAATGCCTGCTGGTAACTCATGCTTTTAAAAACAGGTGTTCCATTATCGGAAGCATTAGCTAGAGGCCATAACATTTTAACCAGGTCAGCAACCTCAGCCATAAGCTGCTGCATATCAAAACCCGGACGGTGCCATTCGAGCAAGGTAAACTCAGGGTTATGATTAGGCCCTAACTCGTCATCACGAAAGGCTTTACATATTTGATAGATGGGCCGCTTCCAACTTGCAAGCAATCGTTTCATTGCATATTCAGGCGAGGTATTTAAAAAACACACCTCATCTCGAAAACGCGACTGCAAGCTATCAAGGTGAGGATCTGTCGTCTGATAATGCGACAATAACGGGGTTTCAACTTCGATGACATCGTTAGCATCAAAAAAAGACCGAATGCCCTTTAGCATCAATGCTCGCTTAAGCAGAACGTCGTCGCTGGCTTTGGTGCTCCAGCCTTTATTTTGACAATCACTCATCGCCACAAGCTTTAACCTTTCTACTCAACCTTTATGCCCGAGAGACATATTCTCCATTACGCGTGTCTATTTTTAATATATCGCCTTCATTGATAAACAGCGGCACTTTTACTTCCGTACCCGTTTCTAAGGTTGCCGGCTTAGTCGCACCTTGAGCCGTATCACCTTTTAAACCCGGATCCGTCTGTGCCACAGTAAGCTCAACAAAATTAGGCGGGGTTATCACTAACGGCGAACCATCCCACAAAGTCATTACACATACTTCCTGACCTTTTAGCCACTTTACAGCGTCTCCAACGGCAACCGCATCAGCAGCATGTTGCTCAAAAGTTGAAGGTTCCATGAAATGCCAATACTCACCATCACTGTAGAGATATTCCACATTCATCTCATCGACATCAGCTGCTTCGACAGATTCCGTCGATTTAAACGTACGCTCTACAACTCGGCCCGTACGTAAATTTTTCGCTTTTATTTTATTAAATGCCTGACCTTTACCTGGTTTCACCACGTTATTTTCTGTAATAGAACAAGGGTCGTTATCCAGAATTATTTTCAATCCATTTTTAAACTGATTTGTACTGTATGTTGCCATGGTAAACTGTTGCCCTTGTTGTACGAATTATTACGCTCATATTGCGCCAACCAAATAGCGCCTAAATATTCGACACTATAAATTATGGCGCTATAGTAACCTGAATCACCCATAACTTAAATCTTACACACATAATAAACACGGATCCGATGCAACACCCTGCTAAACCCGCTACCTCTTCAGGTAAAATAACGATAGTTACCAAACACGCCACACACAAGTTCAATGCAGACAATGCCTGGAAAAAAGAATTATCAAGTGCCGTAACATCCATCGCCGAATTACTCGACAGACTAAACCTCAGCCATCATCTTGATTCAGTCAACATTAAGCCTAACTTCAAGTGCCTGGCCACCGAAAACTACATCAGCAAGATGCAGGTGGGAAATTTCGCTGACCCATTGCTGCAACAGGTACTACCACTTGCTGCTGAGATTCAGTCGTCGATGCAAAAAAACGGCGTTCATGACCCCGTTGGCGATATCGATGCACACACATCTCAAGGTCTGCTGCATAAGTACCACGGCCGCGCCTTACTCATTACGACCGGCGCATGCGCCATTCACTGCCGCTATTGCTTTCGTCAACATTACCCTTATCAACAGTCATCGTTTTCCAATAAAACATTAACCGATGTACTTCATTACTTAAACAAACATAAAGAAATTGAAGAGATTATCCTTAGCGGCGGTGATCCATTAGTACTCGACAACGAAAAGCTACGTAGCCTTATTGAAAGGCTGGAAACCATTGAACACTTGCACACACTGCGAATACACACCCGCTTACCTGTTGTATTACCCAATCGCATTAACAATGGCCTTATAACATTACTAAAAAACTCACGGTTCCAGATAGTCATGGTAATTCATGCCAATCACGCCAATGAGCTTCAGTCTCTCGAGCAGAGCAAATTACGTTTATTGCATCAGGCGGACGTTTTATTGCTTAATCAAAGCGTTCTACTTAAAGGAATAAATGATTCAAGCGATATATTAATAAACCTTAGTAAACGATTATTTACTTGCAATACATTACCTTACTACCTGCACTTACTCGACCCGGTAAAAGGCGCAATGCATTTTGAGGTCACAAAACAAAAAGCCTTGCTTTTAAAACATAAAATAGAAAAAAAACTACCAGGTTATCTGGTTCCAGGACTGGTACAGGAAATTGCAGGAAATAAATCTAAAACGGCAATTTTTCATATCTAAGCTACAATCAAGGTCATAAAAACAACAATTACTAATAACGCATGAAGTTTCTTTTTTTATTAAATAAAACAGTTACTTATGTAAGTATTAAACGACAAAAACATGATAAAGCTAAACCTGCCAGAACAAAAATCGCCAACCAGGGAATCTACACCAAGCAACCCTCGTAAACTCAAGAAGGTATTATCCGGACTGCCCAATGCCAATATGGGCGAGCTAACCAAACAAACTTTTCAAATATTACGCGATCAAAATCGCCAAACGATGCCTAACAAACATCGACTGGAGAATTTAGAAATGTTACGTGTTCAAGCACGTCATATTTTTAACAACCTAAAAAAGTATTTCATCAATCGTACATTACCGCTGCCCGAGAAAAGTCAAAAAATTGTTAATTTAAATCAGTCGATACTGCAAGAACTCGTCATCGGTTACAAAACTATCGCTTTTGAAGCAGCGAATAACATTGATACCACGATTGATGACAATACATTGAGTATTGCAATCAGCCGAGCAATCAAATATCTTTCTGAGATGTTTCTTCGCGCAAGTGAGATTTATGCGCCGTGCCCTAAAAATCTTTGGCAAGAAGCTCACCAACTCTTTATTTTGGCTGAAAGTAAAAACCTGGCCGATAACATTATTATTGATACTGAAAACACGCCAGATAAAATAACCATCGAAAATAGCTACAAACAGCTTCTGTTATTTTCACTCGCTCGCCCCATTGCATTAAGACAGAGTGATAGCGAACGAATTTATAAAAAACTGTTTGAGTGGGCGCAGCATGCAAGCCTACACCGCGACACACAAGAAAAAATGGTAGATCATGCATTTAGTATTAAAATTAATGAAGACGCTGCACCCAATTACCTGACTAAACTTGACCTCGAAAGCGGTGCAACATTGCGTATCCTGGACGCCACAAAATTAGTTTCCCATGTACAGCATACTATTGCCGAGCAAAGTAAATCAAAACAGAAACTTACCGTTGGAGACGATATACCTGTTGAGACATTAAACATACTAGCAATCACCTGGGCAAAAAACAGCAAACGCCGCTTCTCTCGAGACGAGCGCCCTGGTCATATCAATGTAGCCATAGGTTTAAAAAATGCAGCAAACGCCATTCGTGATTCTTTGATAAAAAATAACACCATAGATACGAAATCTGGACTTGAAGACACATCAACAGCACAGCCATCAACCTTTACTCTGGAAAAAATAATCGACGAACATGATAAGCGTGAGCAGGGATATATGACGCACACCGAAATTGGTGCTGCAGAAAACAATTCATGGGACATGGTCGCCAAAGGACGCGTATTAACGGAGGCATATGAAAAAGAAACGCAACATGCTACGGAAGAAACCCTCGGTATACACAAAAATAACGAGGAACTAAACTGGGAAATTGTCAACATTAGTGCCGGGGGCTATTGCTTACACTGGACTTCTGATGAAACATCCAGAGCACAAATAGGCGAAATCATCGTACTAAATGAATGTACGACAAAACGTGATGTCGAATGGCGTATTGGCGTTATTCGCTGGATGCAATTCACCCAGACCTATGGCCTGGAAATTGGCGTGCAGGTAATATCACCTAAAATTATTGCGGCTACAGCACAGCGCATAAACCGAGCCGAAGATATTCCTTTCGATTGTTTAATGTTACCCGGTATAAAAGCCTTAAAACAGGCATCAAGTACCATACTTCCTTCACACGCCTTTAAAACAAATGATAAACTTGTCGTACAAATATCAACGAACAAACTCAACATCACTTTAGGGCCCTCAAAAGAACAGACAGGATCGTTTACACAATTCACCTACAAAAGTACCGAAGAAGCTAAACGAATAAAAAAACAGGTAAAAAAAGAATTAGCAACAAAAAACAAAGATGACTTTGATGAACTCTGGTCATCACTATAAAATTGGAAATTTATCTGAACCAACTCTCCCCTGTTGGCCGTATCAGATTTTAGAGATATCATAAGTGGAAGAAAAGATAATCAATTTAATCGTTATCGACGATTCATTCGACAGCGAAGAACTTATTGTTAGCAAATTAAGAGCTGCAGGCTTTACTGCCAGATCGACACGTGCTGAGGATGATGAAGATTTACACGACACTATAAAAACACAGATTCCTGACCTGGTTATCTATTTCGAAGGCATGGCGTTAATCTCACTAAAACAAACCATCGAATGCCTTAATAAAGACAAACGCTCAGCAATTTGCCGAGTGATATCAGTTAACAAAAGTGAACAACCCGATATCGTCAAGGCTATACTCACCGGCGCAGAAGATGCCACCAACTTTAGCAACATCGATCATCTATTATTGATTATTTCTCGAGAATACGATGCATTAGTCAATGCCAGAAAAAATGCTAAATTCAAAAAAGATTTCCACGAATCTGAAAAACGCTGTACATCACTACTCGATAGCTCACGCGATGCCATTGCCTATATCCATGAAGGCATGCATGTCTATTCCAATCATTCTTACCTCAGCTTGTTTGATATCGAAGAATCTGATGACCTTGAAGGCTTAACGGTGCTCGACATGGTCACCAATGACAGTCGCGACGAATTCAAAACTTTTCTACGCAATTACACACAGGATGAAAACAGCACGCATAAGCTAGACACCAAGTTACGTAAGCCTGACGGCACTGAATTTAGTGGTGAAATGGAATTTTCTCCCGCTCAAATAGAAGGCGAACCTTGTATTCAAATTATCATTCGCACTGTAGACGTAACTTCTGACGAACTCGAACGCCAATTAACATTACTCGGCCAACGAGATCAATTGACCAGTTTATTTAACCGTCAATACTGTATTGATAAATTAGAAAGTGTCATCTCAGACTGTTCGCAAGAAAAATATACAGCAGCTTTTCTAGAAATTAAAATCGACAATTTCGATAAGATAAAAAACACCGTCGGTGTCGTCGATGCTGACATGTACATTGTTAATGCCGCAACATCACTATATGAAGCTATAGGAGCTGATGACATTCTGGCGCGATACACACATAACAGTTTCGCCATTATCGCTATCGACTACAATAAAGACAACATCGAAAGCTATGCCGGCGTACTTCAAAAAACTATTTCTCAGCTCGAGACTATGATTAACCAATCAGCCATTAATACAACGTGCTCTATTGGCATTACGCTTATTGACAGTGACACACCAGACTATAACGACATTTTAGCTCGCTCAGAAAAAGCCATAACGACTGCTATCGATAAAGGCGCTAACCAGATGCATACCTATGTTCCTGACAAAGGTGAGTTAACCCGACATGAAGTTGATGCTAAATTTAAAGAGCAGTTTACGGATGCATTAAAAAATGACAAATTTCAGCTTCACTTTCAACCTATTGTTAGCCTGCATGGTGACACGGCTGAGCGTTACGAAGTATTCGTTCGAATGCAAGGTAAAAATAGCGATCAGGTCATTATGCCCAATGAATTCTTACCAGCCGCCGAACGTATTGGTATGTCGATTGCTATCGACC
>JAESSQ010000112.1 GCA_016764035.1 Gammaproteobacteria bacterium | reverse complement strand
GTAAATCAGGCGGTAGAACCGGTAAAACGGTCATGATCATCCACTCTGGCTTATTACCAGACTCAACGAATGAATCAATTAGTTTTAAACGTTTACCATAACGCTTCAACTTCGTTTCAGACGCAGTGTTACCCATGTCATCACGAATTTGCTTGGCTTCATCACCCAAGTCTAAGCTGGAAAGCATTTTGTAAATGGCTTCTGCACCCATTAGTGCATCAAACTCATCACCGTGCTCTTCGATGGCCTCCAGATAAGTTTCGTCTGTCAATAACTGACCTTTTTCCAAGGTGGTCAAACCAGGCTCAATAACAACAAATGCCTCGAAATAAAGAATACGTTCGATTTCTCGCAACGTCATATCCAGCAGCAGACCAATACGCGAAGGCAATGATTTCAAATACCAGATGTGGGCAACTGGGCTGGCGAGATCGATGTGACCCATACGCTCACGGCGTACTTTTGACTGGGTAACTTCAACGCCACACTTCTCACAGACAACACCACGATGCTTAAGACGCTTATATTTCCCACACAGACATTCGTAGTCCTTTATCGGGCCAAAAATCTTGGCGCAAAATAGACCATCACGCTCTGGTTTAAACGTACGATAGTTGATTGTTTCCGGCTTTTTAACTTCACCGAAAGACCAGGACTGAATTTGCGACGGTGATGCAAGGCTGATTTTAATCGCATCAAAATCTTCGTTCTGGCCTGGTTGTTTAATGAGCTTAAGTAAGTCTTTCATTGCCCTTTAATCCTGTATGAATTATTTATCTAAATTATATGTACTACGGGTTACGCTATTTCAGAAAAAGCCTTGTTAAGGTTTATTCTCCAGTGCCAGCTCAATGTTGATACCCAAAGCACGAATCTCTTTAAGCAATACATTGAAGGACTCCGGCATACCCGGTTCCATTTGATGATTACCATCAACTATATTCTTGTACATCTTGTTACGACCAGCCACGTCGTCCGACTTGACTGTTAACATCTCCTGCAACGTGTATGCCGCACCGTACGCTTCCAGTGCCCACACTTCCATCTCACCGAAACGTTGACCACCAAACTGTGCTTTACCACCTAATGGCTGCTGCGTTACCAAACTGTACGGCCCGGTTGAACGCGCATGCATTTTGTCGTCGATTAGATGATTCAGTTTCAACATATACTTGTAACCGATGGTGACAGGGTTATCAAATTTTACGCCTGTACGTCCGTCATAAAGGGTTTCCTGCCCACTTACCGGCATACCTGCAAGCTCCAACATACGGCGTATTTCTTCTTCATTTGCACCATCGAATACCGGCGTTGCCATCGGCACACCTTTACGCAGGTTATGCGCCAGCTCCAGCAGCTCTTCATCGCTGAACGATTTTAGGTCCACTTTTTTCTCGTTATGATTATATATTTCATTTAAGAACTTACGGATACTAGCTACTGAAGACTTATCATCCAGCATCTTGCTAATAACATCACCCAGGCCTTTTGCTGCCAAACCAAGATGCGTTTCCAAGATCTGCCCCACGTTCATACGCGAAGGAACTCCTAACGGATTCAAGATAATATCAACCGGTGTACCATCGGCAGTGTGCGGCATATCTTCCACAGGTACGATGATTGAAACCACACCCTTATTACCGTGACGACCCGCCATCTTGTCACCTGGCTGCATACGACGCTTCACTGCCAGATAGACTTTAACCATCTTCAACACGCCTGGCGCTAAATCATCACCCGCTGTTAACTTGTTTTTCTTCTCAGTAAAGTATGCATCGAGTAACTCACGCTGCTCTTTATGCTGTTTTGACAACGCTTCAATACGCGCATTGTCGCTTTCATCTTTAAGGCGTATGTTTGACCATTCTTTACGATCAAGATCATTCAAATATTCAACAGTAATGGTATCGCCTGACTTCAGCCCGGCGGGACCACCGGCAACCTGCTTACCGACAAAAACATTTTCCATACGAGCATACAAGTCTTGCGCGATGATACGCCACTGTGCATCCACGTCTTTCTTCACCGAAATAATCTCTTCTGCTTCGATTTCAAGCGCACGTTTATCTTTATCGACGCCTTCACGCGTGAACACCTGAACACCGATAACGGTACCATAAGTACTTGCACCCACACGTAATGAAGAGTCTTTAACATCTGACGCTTTTTCACCAAAAATGGCGCGCAACAGTTTTTCTTCTGCGGTTAATTGCGTCTCACCTTTTGGCGTAACCTTACCTACCAGAATGTCACCAGGTTTAACTTCTGCACCTACATATACCACACCAGATTCGTCCAGCTTGGAAAGTAGACTCTCACTGACATTGGGAATATCAGCTGTAATTTCTTCTGATCCGAGCTTGGTATCACGTGCAACGCTGCTCAATTCCTGAATATGTATGGTCGTGTAACGATCTTCCTCAACCACACGTTCTGAAATAATAATGGAATCCTCAAAGTTGTAGCCATTCCATGCCATGTAAGCAACCAGCATGTTCTGACCCAACGCTAATTCACCCATGTCGGTAGACGGGCCATCAGCAATAATATCGCCGCGCTGTATAGAATCACCCACTTTTACCAGTGGACGCTGGTTGATACAGGTGTTTTGATTAGAGCGCGTGTATTTAGTCAGATTATAAATATCAACACCGGTAGCCGCATCGGCAGCTTCATCATCATGCGCACGAATAACAATACGCGCCGCATCGACTGAATCAATAATTCCGCCTCGTGTAGCAACCACTGAAGCACCCGAGTCATGCGCAACCGCACGCTCCATACCGGTACCAACTAATGGCTTGTCTGCACGCAATGTTGGCACTGCCTGACGTTGCATGTTTGAGCCCATCAACGCACGGTTAGCATCATCATGTTCAAGGAAAGGAATTAGCGACGCTGCAACAGATACAATCTGCCTTGGCGAAACATCCATATATTGAACATCAACGGGTGCTGACAGTGAAAACTCATTCAAGTGACGACAGGAGACCAACTCATCGAGTAGCTTACCTTTAGGACTCATGGTGGCATTCGCTTGCGCAATAACAAACGTACCTTCTTCAATCGCAGAAAGGTAATCGATGTCTAATGTTGCTACACCTTTTATAACTTTACGATAAGGCGTTTCCAGGAAACCATAGGCATTAGTACGTGCATACACGGCCAAAGAGTTAATCAGGCCAATGTTTGGACCCTCAGGCGTCTCAATAGGACAAACTCGACCGTAATGTGTAGGGTGTACATCACGCACTTCAAAACCAGCGCGCTCACGCGTCAAACCGCCAGGACCCAACGCAGAGATACGACGCTTATGCGTCACCTCTGATAGCGGGTTGGTTTGATCCATAAATTGCGACAGCTGACTAGAACCGAAGAATTCC
>JAESSQ010000010.1 GCA_016764035.1 Gammaproteobacteria bacterium | reverse complement strand
TGCCTATATCTCTCTTTAACTGCATCCTTGGCTTTTTTTATTGGCTTTTTGAAAATGATAAGCAGCATGATTATAACAAGAAGAAGGTAAATCATACTTTACCTTCTTCTTGTTTTTCAATGACTTAACAGTAATCAAAAAATTCTTCACATACCTGTCATCTTTTTTCCGACTGACCCGTTAATACTTATAACAGCAGTAATTAATAACACTAACGGAGATATCATGAAAAAACTATTAAGCATCGTAATCGCCACCGCCGTCCTTTCACTCAGCAATATTTCATCGGTACAAGCGTTTGATAAACACAACCATAAACGTTTTCATAAAATCGACCACAATAATAACGGCCATATAGGGAAGCACGAAGTACGCCGTGCAAAATATCTGCACAAGCGCATCGATGTAAATGATGATGGACGCATTGGTCATCGTGAAAGACATTATGCTAAACATGTTAAAAATCACGCGGATCACAACAATGATGGACGTATTGGCAGAGGCGAACGCCATGCCACTCGCCATCTGTTAAATCAGGTTGATCGCCGCTATTAAAATTATACGCATAGTGAAAATGGTTCGGACACAGCCTATAGTTAGGTAACCATACAGACGCATTCACAGGATGGAGATGATTTTCAGTTATTATAAGTACAGCGATTATCTCCTGGACAATTAACGCTATCATGCGATTGAACGCCACTTGTCGATAACGGGCAATTAGTAACTAACTGCACATGCATCATGAACTGAATCATTTCCTTTCGAGCGTAGAAAAAAAGGCGTTTAGAATGGCACAACTGGCAACGAAAGATGCAGATCACGCACTCGATATCGTTCAGGATACGATGATGGTGTTATCGCAGAAGTATGCCGATAAAAAACCACAGGATTGGCCAGCATTATTCTATAGGATACTGCAAAACAAAATTATTGACTGGCATCGTAAACAGAACACAAAAAACAAACTATTTAGCTTATTTGGTTTTTTTAATGACGGCCTTGAAACAAACGACAATGCTGAAACAGCTAACCATTACCCTGTAAATAAGACCATGGCACCAGACAAAGCTATGGAAAACACGGATATAAACAATAGAACTCTGCACGCTATCGAACAACTACCCCTCCGCCAACAACAGGTATTTTTGTTACGACAATGGCAGGGGTTAAGTGTTCGCGAAACTGCCAATGCGATGAGCATTAGCGAGGGCAGTGTTAAAACCCATTATTCTCGCGCTATCGGTCAGTTGAAAATAAAACTTGAGGATATTTATTATGAGCAAGCATAATCCTGATGATAACTTTACCAACAAGATTACTCAACAACTCGATACAAGCATCACTGACCTCGACGACAATATTAAGCAACGCCTATTGGCAAACAGACAAAACGCGATTGCTAAAACAAACCGTCATGCGGAACAATCGTTTTTTACTCTTTCTTTGTCAAATATCAACTGGCAACAGTCAGGCGTTTTTGCGGTTACAGCCATACTCATCGTCACCGCAAGCATCACCCTGTTTTCTACTGACCAGCAGTCAACATTTGACCGCGATAAAAATATTTATTTTACTGCCGACTATGATGTTGATGATGACGCGATTATTGCTGAGTATGAATTATTAGATGACCTCGAATTTATCGCCTGGCTGGTTGATGAAGAAAATGATAACGATGCCAGTTAATAAACCTTTTTTTAACTCTTTAGTTTTTTTATTTGTTGTTAGCGCACCCGTTATTGCTGAAAACGACATTATGGATGCGGCATTTCTTGAGTTTCTTGCTGACCTTGAAAATATTGATGACAGCTGGACTCACCCGATTGACTTTGATGACACCACAACCAATAGCACTGACATGATTACCAATAACATCACCGCCACGGAGACCGAAAATGAATAAACGTATTTCTGTCTTTCTCTTATTTATGCTGTTAACACCGCTCACAACCTTTGCACAAAATGAGCCGCTCAGCTGGCAGTCCCTTGATGCAACAACACAACAAACATTAAAACCGTTTGAAAAACGCTGGCATGACATGCCTGAAACACGCAAACAAAAATTGCTTAAAGGTGCAAAGCGCTGGAAGTCGTTGTCTGCCGACGAAAAAGCAACCATGAAAAAACGCTTCAATCGCTGGAAAACGTTACCTGCAAATGAAAAGCAGGCCCTGCGTGCGCGCATAAAACAATTTAAGACACTAACCCCTGCGCAAAAACAACAGCTACGTAAAAAGCACCAATGGTTCAAAGGCCTGCCCGCTGACAAGCAAAACAAGTTAAAACAACGCTGGCGGAAACTGTCGCCCGAAAAAAGAGCGAATATAAAACATCGGTTACGAAATATGACGCCTCATGAACGCAGACAGTTCAAGAAAAAGATTAATGCTAAGCATCGCTAGCAGCTTACTTAATCTCGGGTACTTTGATTGATGCACATTAACTCATGACGAGTCTACAATTTACCAAGGTCTTCACAAACGTGGTGAGCAAAACCAGAACCCGCTTCAGCATAAACATTAAAAGCAGAATCCACGCCTGCCGCCAGCAATAAATCGACGCAATCGTTTTCTTTTACCGCCGCCGCAATCGTACCCTGATACCCAGAAGCCTTAATCATTTCTACGGCCTCCAGCACCTCATTGGTATTAGGCATGTCCAGCAAGATGAGGCTTACCACGCCTGACCTTAACCGCTCCCAGAAATCGTAATCCGTGGCATCGCCTACGATGACATTTCTGCCTTCGCTCTGTTGTTTTTTTACCACGTCAAGATCGTAATCTATACCCAGTACACCATCGTGATAAACCTCTAACAGAGTATCGTAAACACCGACACCGACTCGCCCCATGCCAAAGATGAGCACCTGAGCACCATCAACTTCTATCGGCCTGTCATCCGGTAGTCGTTGTTTTCGCTCAAATTTATGCAGCAGGTTTTCGTATTTGGCGTATAGCTTATGTTCTGCAACATTCGCCAGTGAAGAAAACACAAAGGTTATCGATAATGCGATGGCAATAATGACC
>JAESSQ010000111.1 GCA_016764035.1 Gammaproteobacteria bacterium | reverse complement strand
CGTGGTGTCAGCGTGAATCGTCGTGGGGTGGGTGATGTGTATACCGCTACAGAGCCGGAACAAGCTGGTGTGTGTGCTGATGCACTGGCCCCAGAACATGGGGTACCGATACGTGTCCTCCTGCGACGCACAAACCAGCGACTTGTTGCTGTGCCTCAGTTCCCCAGTGGTGACAACCACTCCATCAGCAGTGAGGATAGGCTGGTTGGCCTGGAGAGGCGCTTGCATGCTAAGGGCGCCAGTGACCCAACCCACCACGTGCAGCTTCTGTTAAACCAATGCCTCGACCTGATGTTAATTCAGGTGGGGCTATAAAAGTCGGTTGGCCAAAATTATTGAGCGCCTGTTCCACTTGTGCACGTAAGTGCCCAAGATGACGCGCAGGACGCACTAAACGAGCTAACTCGCGAACAAATGTACTATCGCCTTGTTGCTTAAATAAATCTTTTATTAGCGGCTCTCCATCAACCAGTGCTTGCGCAATTGGGCCGGTTTGCATCGGAACATCTCCGTAACGAGGCGCTTTTGACCAGGTGTAACCATTTTTACTTGATCGATCAGGTATTGTCGTTCCGTTAAATGGTGGTTGTACAACGTCCGTGTGGCGATACCAGCTATGTGATAAATCCTCACCAATCTTGTCGACGTCCAATTCATGGAAATCCGTTCCATTTAAGATGACGCCTGAACGGATCAACGAATTATTTGGTTGTTCAGGATCATCAACAATACCGTAACTGATAAAGTTGGAATAACTTTGTCCAATATCAAAAAGACCTGTATCTCTGCATAAACGTACAAAATGCGCAAGATGGGTATCAGGTAGTTTTTCAACCAGTGCAAACAGTGCATCTGCCGTCGTTATCGTTTCATTGAAAGTTTCAATTGAACAGCCGAGTACAGCTTTTTCGTACCACGACAAGGTGTTTTCAATATGTTTCGCCACCAGCGTCATATCAATCAATGAAGGTAACGTACAGATACCACCTGGCACCATATGTGAAGTATGCGGCCACTGACCACCGATAATGGCAATGACTTTAACGATGTCCTTACTCGCGCGTAATGCAGCTATCGAACCTTGACCTTTTAATGGTTCATATTGCTCAACGGCTTTTGTATGAAAATCAAAGTCTTTGTAGTAATCATGGGCGAAATCACCAAGAAACATTAAAAAAACCTGGCGAAGATCACTTTGCACGGTCTCTGCAAGAATTGATAAATTTCGCATTCGAACCGCCTGAGCAGGTGGTGTGATTTGTGCTGCCGATTCAATTGCCTTAACCGCAGCAGTAAGATGTGTAATGGAACAAATACCACATATACGTGGCGTGATAACCAGTGAATCCATCGGTACACGTCCGGTTAACATGTTTTCAAAACCTCGATACAAGGTACCTATACATTGCGCATCGACGATTTTATTTTTTTCAAAGGTGACGCGAATATCTAAATCACCCTCTACTCTATTTAGCGGTATATCAACGGTAACTTGTGTCATTTTTTGTGTTTTTCATTGTGTAGTTTACGAAGTCCCTCCGGAGCAGCAGCAGCTGCCAAGTCCTTGTAAGCTAGATATTGAGCACGGTCAACACCTTCTGGCAATTCTATCGGTGTACCGGCAATTTTCTCGGTTTCAAAAAAAGGTTTTGGCATCGGAAAATCTGGACGCGTACAACCAAAACAAGGCACACCGGCTCGCGTTTTAGAACTTTGCTCATTCCATAAATATTTGTTACATGAGGCGCGTGTTGTCGGACCTTTACAGCCCAAATTAAAAAACAAACATCCATCTTCGCCAAATTTAGTATCTTCTAACTTATATTCGTGGGATACATTGCGAGTACAGCCGTTATGCACAGATATCCCATAATATATTTTCGGACGATTGAGCTCGTCCAATTCGAGTGGTAAGTCACGCACGATAAGGTTTAGCGTTAGCTCAAGAGCTTTGGGGTGAATTGGACAACCTGATAAATTAATAACGGGGTAGTTTTTAACTGAGCGAAAATCGGCGCCTAGGTAACCGCCCTGATTATTATGGTGAAATTGTAGACCAACGCCACCCATATCATCGATTTCGTAGGATCCAATGCCACCAAAAGTAGCACAGGTACCTATCGCTATCACATAATCTGCTTTTTCTGCCAGTGCCTGAATAAGTTCTTTTTTAGGTTTGCCTCGGTAGGTATCGAACATGCCAGTTCCATCGGGACCGGTAGCAACATTGCCTTCAAGACAGAAATAACTCATATGAACTCGATCATTCAATATATCGTCAATCTGTTGGTCTTGTTCTTTGGGACTGAGTATCGAAAGCGACGGATGCCACAACACATCAATACCCATACTCTGGAATTGAGAAAAAAGATCGGGGTCATCCATGTTGAGAATAGACAATGTGTCTCCGCTACAACCTCCACTTTGTAGCCAAAAGAGCGTTTTTTTCACTTGCATGTTAGAGTGTTTTCTATTGGGTAATGACAGACGTACCCACTATATAGTACAAATATTTACAATTAGTTATATTTACAACCTGGAACGACAAATTGACATTTAAACAGCTTAGAACGTATCAAATCCCCATACTGTTTTTATTAATCACTACCAAATAAATCACGCGTGTATATCTTATCACTGACATCGGTAATTTCATCCGTCACACGATTGGCGACGATGACATCAGATATTTTTTTGAATTCATCAAGATCTTTTACAACCCTGGAATTAAAGAAAAACTCTTCCTCGAACACGGGCTCATAGATTACAACCTCAACGCCTTTCGCTTTGATACGCTTCATAATACCCTGAATGGCGGATGCTCTAAAATTATCTGAACCTGTCTTCATCACCAGACGATACACGCCAACAACTTTGGGTTTTTTTTCTAAAATTGTAAAGGCTACAAAATCTTTTCTCGTGGTATTAGCATCAACGATAGCGTTAATAATATTACTTGGTACATCTTTATAGTTTGCACGTAGTTGTTTGGTGTCTTTAGGCAGGCAATAACCACCATAGCCAAATGAAGGGTTGTTATAATGCGAACCGATTCTTGGGTCCAGGCCAACACCTTCGATGATGTCTTTGCTGTTTAATTTATGTACTTCAGCATAGGTATCTAATTCATTAAAATATGCGACACGCATAGCCAGATACGTATTAGAAAATAACTTTATCGCTTCCGCTTCCGTCGAGTCTGTAAACAAGACGTTAATGTTTTCTTCTTGTGCACCCTGTTCTAATAAATCGGCAAAACGTTTCGCTCTATCTGATCTCTCACCCACAACAATTCGTGAAGGATGTAAATTATCATAAAGCGCTTTACCTTCACGTAAAAATTCAGGCGAGAAGATAATATCATTGCTGCAATATTTGCGTTTTACACTGGCAGTAAACCCTACCGGCACGGTTGATTTAATCACCATGGTCGCTTTAGGATTAATTTCCATGACATCTTTAATAACCGATTCAACACTGCTGGTATTAAAGTAATTAGTATCCGTGTCATAATCTGTCGGTGTCGCGATTACGACAAATTCTGCATCTTTATATGCAACATGCTTATCGAGTGTTGCCGTGAAATTGAGTTCTTTATTAGCCAAAAAATCTTCTATTTCATCATCAGCAATAGGTGACTTTTTATTATTTAGTAACGCTACTTTTTCTGGCAAAATGTCAAGTGACACGACCTCGTTATTTTGAGCTAATAACATCGAAATGGATAAACCCACATATCCGGTTCCTGCGACAGCAATTTTCATAATTTTCCT
>JAESSQ010000002.1 GCA_016764035.1 Gammaproteobacteria bacterium | reverse complement strand
GGGCGCACGCATTGCTGAACAATGGCAGAACAGTGCTGACTTAACTTACCACGCGTTAGCTGTGCTGGATCGTGTTCAAGCGGGTAATAATATTCGTGGAGAAATGCGTCAGTTAGATGAGGATACTCAATATGCGTTAAATCAGCAGCGTAATAGAAATGATGCATTGCTTAAAATTTCAGATTTACATAAAGCAACAATGTTGCAACAAGATAGACGGACCTTACAAAAAACACTGAAAATTATCGATGTAAATGGAAAGGGTGTGTCAGCATATTGGAGTTTTGCAGAACTCAACGAGCAATTACAACTTGCATTGAGAGCTTTACCGTTGCGTACAGCCGTCATAGTGGATGATGTCGGTGGCCTAAATGAAATTGTACAAGCGGCGTCTGCAAATGCTGGGTTTCAGCTTGATGACACAAATGCTCAGGCATATCAGTTAGCGTCAAGTTTGCAAGCCCAAGATGCATTTAAAAGGAATAACTGGTATTGGTTACGTGCAACATTGAAAATTGAGTTAATCGCACAGGATGGTGATACGGTTATTGGTTATAAATCCTGGCCATTGAAAGTTTCGGGCAGCAGTACTGAACAATTGCCAACGCGTATGCGTAAAGCTGTTGATGAAAAGTTAACGCAAGAATTGCTAAACAGCATGTTGGCGTTTGCACTTTAAACCTTTCGAAAATTGTGCTAATTATCGACCAAAGCTACTAGAAATAGGTAAGTGTGTTGTTATTCAGGTAAGCAATGAATATTTTTTAGTGTCTGCTTCTTCAAACCATCAACATAAGGGCTGTCGTCCAGTGTTTTTCTACTGTAATATTACCCGTGAAATTATGCGTGCAGCGTTTTTTCTCGCAATGCGTAATATATGTCGAAAGTCATCAGTAGATGCTTTTTGAAATTTGTAAATGAAATTTTGTTGAATTTTTAATAATAAATATGATTCTTGATTTAGAAAAATTTAAGACTTTGTCCTACACTGAAGGTGGAGTTGTGAGTATTCATAAGATGGTTGTTTATCCCATTGTCAGCAATACGGACGATGATGAAATGGCACCAGATTATGATGGTGGTCTGGCGGTTGAAGAAGAGAAGCCAAAATTAAAACCACCCAAACAGTATAAAGTTATGGTGGTTAATGACGATTATACTCCCATGGAGTTTGTGGTTGAAGTGTTGATGACGTACTTCGCAATGGACGATGCAAAAGCAACACGTGTAATGATGTCAGTGCATACCAAGGGGCAAGGTATTTGTGGTGTATTTAGTCATGAAATCGCTGAAACGAAAGTGAGTCAGGTAAACGAATTTTCACGATTAAATCAACATCCTCTAATGTGTACCATGGAAGAAGCGTGATATCACGATAGGAGAATAGTAATCGTTTGCTCGTACTAGAATTATTTTGATTTATGTGTGTCAAACAAATGTTAAGTTAAAAAGGTAGCGCCATGTTAAGCAAAGAACTTGAGGCATCATTAAATACAGCATTTAACAATGCCAGAGAAAAACGGCATGAATATATTACCGTAGAGCATCTATTGCTTTCGTTAATAGATAACAACAGTGCCAATATTGTGCTGCAGGCATGTGGCGCTGATTTAAGTTTGCTCGGTATCGAGCTAAAAGAATACCTCAATAACAATACCCCAGTATTTGGTGACGTTGTAAGCGGTGAAGTCCAGCCAACACTGGGCTTTCAACGCGTACTGCAACGAGCCGTTTTTCATGTTCAATCTTCCGGTAAAAAAGAAGTTGTCGGCGCTAATGTGCTAGTGGCGATGTTTGGCGAGCAGGAATCACAGGCCATTTATTTATTGAATCAACAAAATGTTAATCGCCTTGATGTGGTTAATTATATTTCTCATGGTATTACCAAAGTGCCGAGTGAAACTGAAAAACTTGAAGATCATTCAGAACAAACTGCCGCGCAAGATCCTGAGTCACAGGCATTAGAAAATTACACAGTAAATTTAAATCAACGTGCCATGCAAGGTCGCGTAGACCCATTAATTGGACGTGATGATGAAGTTGAACGAACGGTACAAATACTGTGTCGTCGTCGTAAAAATAACCCCTTACTGGTTGGTGAAGCTGGTGTTGGGAAAACAGCGTTGGCGGAAGGTTTAGCGAAGCGTATCGTTGACAAAGAAGTCCCAGAAGTTTTATCAGATAGCACTATCTTTTCACTAGATTTAGGCTCGCTGGTTGCAGGCACAAAATACCGTGGCGATTTCGAAAAACGTCTAAAAGGTGTCCTTAAACAGTTGAATGAACGTCCTGGTGCCATTTTATTTATCGATGAAATTCATACCATTATCGGCGCAGGTTCAGCTTCTGGCGGCGTTATGGATGCTTCTAATTTAATCAAACCAATGTTGGCCAATGGCGAACTAAAGTGTATAGGTTCGACCACTTACGCAGAATTTAGGAGTGTATTTGAAAAAGATCATGCACTAGCTCGTCGTTTTCAGAAAATTGATATCGAAGAGCCAAGCGCCGATGAAACCGTCGATATATTAAAAGGTCTGAAAACCCGGTTCGAAGAACATCATGATGTGAAATACAGCAATAATGCATTACGCGCTGCGGTTGAGCTTTCACAACGTTATATCATGGATCGTTTTTTGCCTGATAAAGCTATCGATATTATCGATGAAGCAGGTGCCAACAGACGCTTACATTCGCAAGCAGGTAAAACCAATAAGAAATCTATCAATGTGCACGATATTGAAAATATCGTTGCTAAGATCGTACGTATTCCTGCCAAAACAGTGAGTACGTCTGATACCGACGCATTGAAAAATCTTGATCGTGATTTAAAAATGGTGGTGTTTGGACAGGACGAAGCCATCAGCACCTTGGTTACTTCCATTCGTTTGTCGCGTTCAGGTCTGGGCGAACCAGAAAAACCCATTGGTTCTTTTTTATTCACTGGGCCGACAGGTGTTGGTAAAACAGAAGTCAGTAAGCAGTTGGCTGGTATCATGGGAATTGAGTTGGTGCGTTTAGACATGTCTGAATATATGGAACGTCATACCGTATCGCGTTTGATTGGTGCACCTCCGGGTTATGTTGGCTTTGATGAAGGCGGTTTGTTAACCGAGGCCGTCAATAAAAAACCGCATTGTGTCTTGTTACTCGATGAGATAGAAAAAGCACATCCTGAGGTATTTAATATTTTACTTCAGGTAATGGATCACGGCACCTTAACCGACAGTAATGGGCGTAAAACAGATTTCAGAAATGTAATATTGGTAATGACCAGTAATGCCGGTGCGCAATTGATGTCTCGTCGATCTATGGGCTTTACTGAGCAACAAAATGAGCTCGATGGTGTTGAAGAGATTAAAAAAATGTTTACGCCGGAGTTTAGAAACCGTCTTGACGCAATTGTTAATTTTGGCCCACTGGATGCGCATACGCTTTCAAATGTAGTGGATAAGTTCCTGGTGGCTTTTGAGTTACAGCTAAACGAGAAAAAAGTAACGTTATCGGTAGATAAGGAAGCGAGAAGCTGGTTAGCTGAGAAAGGATATGATCCTAAGATGGGAGCTAGACCGATGGCCCGCGTTATACAGGAGCATCTTAAGAAACCGTTGGCCAATGAACTGCTGTTTGGTGATTTAATTAAAGGTGGACATGTCGACGTAACGGTTTCTAAAGATAATGAGATTTTGATAGAAACAAAGACAGATACTGTTAAGGCGTAATATTTAACAGCTCTTTAAAAAGTAGCATTAAAAAAAGGCTGCTTATTGTTGAAATCAGCAGCCTTTTTTATGAAATTATTTAGCGCGGTAAATAATACGGCCTTTTTCGAGGTCGTATGGTGTTAGCTCAACAGTAACTGCATCACCGGTCATGATACGTATGTAGTGCTTGCGCATTTTTCCAGAAATATGTGCGATAATCGTGTGACCGTTTTCCAGTTCTACACGAAACATGGTGTTAGGCAAGGTTTCTTTAACCATGCCTTCCATTTGTATTGCTTCTTCTTTAGCCATAAATAGTAGTGTAGTTGAAAAAAAATCTGGTTGAGTAAAATAAAGCAGGCAGGATGGTTCCAGAAAACAACCGGGTACAGCGCGCTGACTTTTATTAATGATGCGCAATTATCGTTATTTTGAGATG
>JAESSQ010000001.1 GCA_016764035.1 Gammaproteobacteria bacterium | reverse complement strand
GTCGTCCTGAAGTTATCGTTCATGAAGAAGACGGTAAATTGCTAGAACCTTATGAAGAGCTTACCGCCGATGTTGAAATCGATCATCAGGGCGCGGTGATGGAAGCGTTGGGTAAACGTAAGGCTGATTTAAAAGACATGGTGCAAGACGGTAAAGGTCGCGTGCGACTTGATTTCATCATTCCGGCACGTGGTTTAATTGGTTTTAGAACCGAATATTTATCCATGACACGCGGCACTGGCTTGCTGTACAGCGTGTTTGACCATTATGGGCCGGCGGTAAAGGATGATATTGGTCAGCGTCCAAACGGTGTTCTTGTTTCCAATGCGCGAGGCAAGGCAGTGGCTTATTCGCTCTGCCCATTGCAAGAGCGTGGTAAATTACTGGTGGGTAATAATGACGAAATTTATGAAGGTCAGATCGTCGGTATTCACTCACGTGATAATGACCTGGTGGTTAACCCGATTAAGCCCAAGCCGTTAACCAACGTGCGTGCGTCGGGTACCGATGAGGCTTTAACTTTGTCGCCGCATATAAAGTACACACTTGAGCAGGCATTGGAATTTATCGATGACGATGAACTGGTTGAGGTGACGCCTGAAAATATTCGTATTCGTAAAAAGCTTTTAAAAGAAAATGAGCGTAAGAGTTCAGGTCGTGGTAAGAAGAAGTAGCGTTATTCTGATCTTTTCGCACACTTGTCTGTGTGCGTGTTAACTAAAACATAAAAGCCGGTCTATATGATCGGCTTTTATGTTTTAGTAGGTCGTGTTGTGCTGACTCATCGTTTAACTTGTGTCTGTTTATAAAAATTTATTTTCGATATCCATTCGGGTTTAAAGACCGCGGCTAAAATGGCGACGACACTAATAACCGTCAGTAAAGCTACGGCTAATAAATAAATCACCAAAAAAAGTTTTATTAATATTTCCATATTTCATACCTGTGTAAAAACATAGTTGTTTCCAATATAAAGGTATAAGCATAATTCGTGCCGTAAAAAGCCATATTGTATATTTTTCAATAGCTTATGTGTGTTGTTGTGTTTTTATAACTTTGAATAGTGTCAGTTTTTTTGACGATGGTCGGATTATTTAACAGATGTTTTTGTTATTCGGGTAAAATTTGCGCAGATGTCAAAGTTTTGGTTTGTTTATATGGCTATCGTTTACCAGCATCTGCCTAGGTTGAATGGCATGCAATCTTCTGTTTTAAATCGTGTCAGCATTTTTTAAAAAATAACAGCGCCTTCAGTGTGGCCGTTTTGTGTTGCGCGGTCGTATTCCTTGTCGGCACGAATGTATTTTTGAACGAGACTTTTGCCAATGGAATCTATAGAGCGTGTTAGGGCGTGGCAACTTTTGTGGGCGGGTATTTCGCTGATAGCTTTTTCAATATCTCTGGCGGCTGTCAGGCCATTGTTGCCGTGATTCATTTCGTGTTTGGTTAACGCGGTATTGAATTTGTTGAATATCTTTATGGTTTGTATATCGCTGACGTATTTGCTGAGTGCGGGCAGTGTGTAGATGATACGTACGGTGGTTGTGTTGCTCATAAGCTGGCAGTAACCGTGTTGTCTGGTTGTTTGGTAGCGCCAATCGATATACCAGTCGGTATGTCCATTGAAGGAGCCGTTTCCTGCGCGAATAGGAGAGCGTGACATTAGCTCAGGTTTTATTTCATGGGGTGAGTGAGGAGAAATAACATAGTATTTATACTCGATGGTTTCTATTATTTCTGCAGCAACAGGAAAGCTGATGAGTAATAACAGGCAAAGTTGACAGAATATTTTAAGCATTAGCAGTATTAACCGCCTGGTTTAAAAAGTGTACTTAAAAATGTTGGTTCGAGGTCTTTCTAGCTCGTTTTCATTTTGCAATAAACTTCGAGTGGTCGGGTCATCGACGGTGTGATAGTCGTATTCGGGAAATAATGTAGCCTTGAATCGAGGCTTAGTAACGCTGTGTTTTTCATCAGCTCGCCATGGGTTGTCTTGCTCGGCAGCAATACGCCATTGTTTGTTATTGTCAAAAACAATATCGGAAAGCGATGTCCGATAAAGATTGGGTAAGGTAGTTAGGCCATTAGTTTGTGCCCATATAGCGATACTGATTAACGATAATATAATGAAGCCACTTGCATGGCTTAAAGACTTAAGTTTGACCGGTATCGCCATGTTCATTTTTGTTTTGCGATGCGGCTTCGCCAATCTAAATTATTAAACCAGTATTTGTGTGAACTACTAATCCATTCGTCTGCCTGGTGAGCGGTAATCCAGGCATTCAGAAAATTAAGCATTTCTTGATTATTCTTTTTAATGGCAAAGGCTTCTTTGGTTGTCAGTAGAGGTTTCTTAAGGGGTGAGTCAACTTTATTTGCATATTTCAGTGAGACAAATTCAGGTATTGGCGACGATGCGATGAAAGCGTGTACCGAGCCATTAACAACAGCCGATGTTGCGTCTGCCGATGTTTTTCGAAGATCAAGGATTGCATTAGGGAAAATTTTACTTGCGAGGTCGGCAGACACCGTGCCTTGGACCGCAGCTATATATATTTTATTGTTGTTTAGGTCTTTGATGCTGGTGAAGTCGCTAGTCAAACTTAAATTGCTGACAAGACTGTAGCCTGAGCTTGCATAAGAGTTGGAAAAGTTTATCTCAAGTGCGCGTTTTGCTGTAATAGAAAGCCCAGAAGCGATGATATCAATCTTGCCTTGTTTGAGTGCGGGTATTAGATTTTGCCATGGATACTGCTTGAATTTAACCCTGACGCCAAGATCATTAGCAAGTTGATTGGCTATGTCGATTTCAAAGCCGATGAGTTTGCCTTTGTTGTTTTTCATAACCCAGGGAGCTTGCATGGATACGCCGACGTTTAACACGCCTTGTTGCTGAATTTTGTTTAATAGCGTTCCACCATAATTCGAATCCGCAAGTAGCTGCTGACTAAAGGCTGCCGAGAATATCAGCGAGATAACAAATAGAGAATACCGTAGGAATATCATTAAAAGTTCCTTTGTCTAGTGAGTTGTATTTACGATGAGTTATCTTGCGGTATTTGCTAGTAGAGCGCAATTAACATCATGATTTGCCATGGATTTAATTTGTTTTTATGAACGTGTGTTGTTATATAAAAAATGCTCGCAGGTGGCGCATTGATTAAATGTTTGCTTTGCCTGCATAAGTGCACATATTTGTTCGGTTTTACTGTATAATTCGCCGGCTAAAATAATCCTGATTAATATAATGTCAGTCGTTAAAAAATCGGTCATTTTGAACCGGTTTCATTGCTTCTGGCGTCACTATTTTTTGGATTATGAATTTTAACCATTTTAAAATAATGAATACATTACGAGTAGTAAAGCCATGGCAGACGTAGACCTAAGCAAATATAGAAATATTAGAATTTTCGCCCATGTGGACGCTGGTAAAACCACGACCACAGAACGCATCCTGAAACTGACCGGTAAGATTCATAAAATCGGTGAAGTACATGACGGTGAAGCGACCACCGATTTCATGGAGCAGGAACAGGAACGTGGTATTACTATTCAGTCAGCAGCGACTAGCTGTGAGTGGAATGGTCATCGTTTGAATATCATCGACACACCGGGGCACGTTGATTTCACTATCGAAGTATATCGTTCACTGAAAGTTCTCGATGGTGGCATAGGTGTGTTTTGTGGTTCTGGCGGAGTTGAGCCACAATCTGAGACCAACTGGCGTTATGCTAATGAATCTGAAGTATCTCGCATTATCTTCATTAACAAACTAGACCGCATTGGTGCTGATTTCTACCGCGTGGCCAAGCAGGTAGAAGATGTATTGGGCGCCGTGCCGCTGGTTATGGTTTTACCCATCGGTATCGAAGACCAGTTCAAAGGCTGTGTTGACTTGCTAACACGTAAAGCCTGGATATGGGATGACGAAGAAGACACCACAAATTATCGTATCGAAGAGCCGCCTGCTGATATGGCAGATCAGGTTGAAGAGTGGCGTGAAAAACTCATCGAAATGGCCGTCGAGCAAGATGACGATGTGATGGAGACTTACCTCGAAGGCGAAGAGCCAGCGATGGAAGACATCAAGCGTTGTATTCGTAAAGGCACCTTGACCATGGACTTCTTCCCGACATACTGTGGTTCAGCCTTTAAAGATAAAGGCGTACAGATGATATTGGATGCAGCGGTTGATTATCTGCCTAACCCAACCGATGTTAAGCCT
>JAESSQ010000110.1 GCA_016764035.1 Gammaproteobacteria bacterium | reverse complement strand
TAATTAAACCAAAAATTTGAACCAATCCAGCAAGTCCTTCATGCATACCACGTTCTGGCATGGAAAATTTAGTTAGACCTTTTATATCTTCAATCGATTGCGTCCATTGCAACCTTGAAAAGGGTGAGCAGTTGGAAAATCGCATTTTTTGCGAACCTGCAAAACCACCGACTACGCGAAATAAAACAAAAGCCATTAAGGTTAATCCCAAATAGGCATGTAATAAGTACTCGAATCCTCCATCGTTGTGTTCTGCACCTTCAGCGGTCAGGTAGGCGAGAATGCCGAATACGGCGAGCCCCATATGTATAAATTTAGCGGGTAGTGAATAGCTATGAGTAAATGTGTTCATTGTTTTCTCCTTAAAAGTATATGGAGAATATATCTTGTATCGCGTAAATTTAAATCCGACAAATGCCGCTTTATAAGGTTTTTTTATTGTTATGGGGCATATGACCAATGCGTAAAATCAAGGTATATGGGAAATTACAAATGATTATCGGTGATTATTTACTCAGTCCACAGTGGTAACAATGTTGCTGAGCTGGTTGATAATCAATCTGACTGTATTTCTACTATCGAATAAATTTTATATGGGATTGCTTAAAACATGATGACCTGTCAACAATACTCAATTAGAATGTGTTTTGTGTCAAAAAATCTAAAACTACTAACTACGCGAATGCTAATTATTTATATAATTACGGCTTTGTTGTTTCTGACCTCTTTTGATTTACATATTCATACCGATGAGGCTGCTTTGGCTGCAGAGCATGGCTCGGCTGTTTCTATCAGTTCCATTGACGCTGATTTTCTGGCAGGTGCCGATAGTGAAGAGATTAATGTCGGCCTTGATGGTGTTCTGAAAATTGAGCATGACGCCGACAGTTTCATTGCTGTTTTTCTTTTGTTTACGATTTTATTGTCTGTATTGCAGCAAATTTTAATTGGTATCATTCGAGAAAATAATTTCAGCTGTTTTGTAGTATCCCTCAGCGGTCTTCCACCGCTCCGCGCACCGCCGCAATAAACTCCCACAATATTTTCGAATAATTTAATGATAGCAGTTTTCTGCTGACTATGGCGGCACTATAGATTTTGAGTAGTGTGCCCAATATCTGGAGTTTTTTTCATGTTAATGAACAATATACTTTCTATATATGACACGGTTATAAGTCGTGTTTTTACGTTAACCGCTAACCGAATAAACAGTCAGGCAGTATTTATGAGTACGGTTATAACTGTGGCCTTTATTACAGCTTTTATTTCCACGCCGGTTATTGCTCAGCAATGGACGCTGGAATCCAGTGTGCAACAGGCAATGTCAATTTCACCTGAGTTGCAAAAATCAACTGCTGAGATTGGTTCGCTACAGGCAGATGTCAATCTGTCTACCATGTGGCCCGATCCTGAAATTCAGATGCGTGTCGACAATATGTTAGGCCAGGACGACGGTGCAGGCGGTTATGATCTTACCGATATAACGGTGTGGCAATCGATTCCAATGTCGCGAATTAAATACCAGGAGTCTGCTTCTGAGGCTAGTTTAAGAGCAGCAAAATATTTTCGCCAGTATCAATCTTTGCAAGTCCAAAGTCGCGCATCAAAAGTTTTCCATCAATTACAGTTTGCGACTGCAAAGCTTGCTTTGGCAGAGAAACAGCTGAAATTTGCTAACGAGATAAATATTCAAAACAAGAAAAACTCATCGGCTACCGTAGTGCGTTATATAACGCCACTGGAAAAGATGCGCTTGGGTATTATTCGAGAAGAAGCCCGACAAGCAACAGCAAATGCCGAAGGTAAGTACAAAGAAGTGTTAAGCGAATTTGTGAAACTGTTGGGTATCGAAATGAATGAGGTTAATGATGTTTCTCGGTTACAGGCGATAGATGCTATACCGGATATCGATCAATTGAAAAAGATACAGAATGCACATGCACAACTATCTGGCCAGAAACAGAAAGTTGAAGCAGCAAATCATAATATAAATGTTGCGCGTAGCAGTCAGTCCATCGACCCCAGTATTGGATTAAGTTGGTCAAGAGATTCGTTGTCGATAGGGCGTACTGACGTCTATGCCATTATGCTTAACGTGCAAATACCTTTTAGTGACCGTAAAAATGTAGCGCAAAGCAAGGCAACTTACCAAGCAAGTCAGCAGAAAATAGAATATCAATTATTAAAACGTGAACTAAGAATAAACTTGAACCGTAGTTTTGCGCATCTTAATCACGTTATTGCGCAAGCGATGGAATATGAAAGTAAAGTTTTAAAACCTTCAAGCAAAATGCTGGCATTGACAAACGATGGTTTTGCCAGTGGTGAGTTAAGCATTCTGTCTTTAGTTGATGCTAACAATACATTTTTTGAATCACGCTTGACCTATCTCAATTTGCTTTATCAGGCAAGAGTGGAACTCGCTGAAGTAAAATTATATGCAGGTCAGTCGACTGTTGATACTGGTTTACAACATCTAAGCCTGAATACGCAGGGGGAATAATATGATTGCTGCAATATTACGTTTTTCTCTAGTCCAACGGCTGATGATTATTCTGGTGACGCTGGCTATTTCTGCCTTAGGCTTATGGTCGTTTAAGACATTACCGATTGATGCTTTTCCTGATATTTCTGCACCACAGGTACAGGTTATTATTAAAGCCCATGGTATGTCACCAACGGAAGTCGAGCAGCGCATTACTTTTCCTATTGAAATGGAAATGCAAGGTATTCCTGGTCAGACAGTATTACGTTCGACGACGAAATATTCTTTGAGTGTTATTGTTATCGACTTTGAAGATGATATGGACATATATCTGGCAAGAAATCTGGTGACCGAACGTCTTAATCAGGTATGGGATACTTTGCCTGCCAATATAGAAGGTGGTTTAGCTCCTATTACCACACCACTAGGCGAGATATTTATGTATCGCATTTTGGGAGATAATTACAGTAATCAGGAATTACGAAGCCTGCAGGACTGGGTAATTCGGCCTCATTTGCGCAAGGTAGAAGGTGTTGCAGATGTTAATTCACTCGGTGGAGAGGTGCGAAACTATGAAGTAGCATTAAACCTGCGTCGTTAGTTAAGCACGGTATAAGTATTGACGAGATTGAGCATGCGTTGATGGGGAGTAACCGTAATGCTGGTGGTGATCGAATTAATCGTAATGATGAAGTGTTATTGGTAAGAACGGTGGGTAAGTTACAGGACATTGACGACATTAAAAATGTCACGGTTCGGACACGTTATGGAAAACCCATTCGTATTCTTGACGTTGCGGACGTTAACGTGAGCAGCATGACACGTTATGGCGCTGTTACTGCGGATGGTGAAGGTGAAGTAGTAACGGGTCTGGTGCTGTTACGTAAAGGCGCGAATAGTTTGCAGACCGTGGCAAGTACTAAAGTTGCTCTTGAAGCATTAAAAGATATTCTTCCTGATGGCGTGAGCATCGAACCTTTTTACGATCGTACCGAGTTAATTACCAAAGCAGTATGGACGGTAGAAAAAGCGTTAGGTGAAGCAGTTGTATTAGTGCTACTAGTATTGATTGTTATGTTAGGCGATATCC
>JAESSQ010000109.1 GCA_016764035.1 Gammaproteobacteria bacterium | reverse complement strand
GCAGTGATTATCTCTGGCATGATGCGCCTGATGGTGGCGCCTGTTTTGTTACCAATGATGGTGGTTGGATTTACGTGTCTAACAGTGAAATCATGCATCATGGTGGTGTGGGCGCGATAGCTTTTGATGGTAATGGTGAAATAAAACAGGCCTATTCTATTCTTGTGAAGAGCGATAGAAATTGCGCGGGTGGAGCGACACCATGGGGTAGTTGGCTTTCCTGTGAAGAGATTGCTACCGGCAGAGTTTGGGAATGTTATCCGGATGGCTTGTCGCCCGCAGTTGTACGGCTGGCACTGGGTGTGTTTAACCATGAGGCTGTTGCCGTTGATGAAAAAAATCTTCAGCTGTATCTGACAGAAGATGAAAAAGACGGTGGGTTGTATCGATTTACCGCCGATAAATTCAATGCAGATGGCTTTCCTGATTTGACAGCGGGTACGCTGGAAGTGGCCGTGATGCAAGAGGGCAAGGACGCTATGCTGGACTGGGAAGTAGTGCCAGACCCTTTGGCCAGGCATGCGGCGACACGTTATCAAGTTTCCTCAATCAAAACATTTAATGGCGGTGAAGGTATTGCTTATTTTGATGGCAAAATTATTTTTACAACGAAAGGTGATAACAGGGTGTGGGTATATCGTATTAAAACTAAAGAAATCGAAATTTTGTACGATGCTAGTAATCATGCAACGCCTGTTCTAATAGGTGTAGACAATATAACGGTTTCACAGCAGGGTGATATCTATGTGGCGGAAGATGGTGGTGATATGCAGATAGTGGTACTTGATGACCATGGCGGGCTGTCTCCTATAGTGCAATTACAGGGGCATGCTTTATCAGAAATAACAGGTTTGGCGTTTAGTCCGGATGGCACGCGTCTTTATTTTAGTTCGCAGCGTGGCTCATCGGGTTTGTCTGGCGGCGGTATTACCTATGAAGTTCAGGGATTTTGAGTAATTTATCTTCGAATGAGTGAATGTCGTCACAAAATCCTCTATAACTAACTGAACTATCAATGTAATATTTGTTCTTTATGTATTGCGCTAAATGAAATAATAAAAAAATATGTCAGGAATATCAAAAAAAGCCGTTATTGAATTATCGAAGAAAGGCAGTCGCCTGTTTCGTGGTGGGCAGCTGGACGCTGCGGAAAAAGCTTATCTGGAAGCTAAAGAGCTCGATCCCGACAACCCATATGTGCTTTCTGGTCTGGGTGATGTATATCGGAAGCTCAGTCGTTTTGAAGAGTCTGGTGCACAATACGATGCGGTATTAAAAACAGATAACAATAATATATTCGCACTGCGTGGCGCAGGTGATGCACGTCGTGGTATGAAGCAGCCTTTGCAGGCTATTCCCTACTGGTTACGTTATCTGGAAATCAATGATAAAGACAGTCACGTCATGGTGCGTATCGCAGATGCTTTCCACAAGTTGGACGACAGTGACAACGCCGTCGATTTTTATGAACAATCTCTGGCTATAAAACCCTATGACCCTTTTGCATTGCTTGGTTTGGGTAATGTTTATTATGCACAGCATAATGATGAAAAAGCCCTGTTGTGTTTTGAAAAACTGTTGGCTAAAAACACCTCACATAATGTCGTGTTGATGACCATGATTGGTAATATCTACCGGCGTCGCAAAGAGTTCGACCGTGCCATGGATCATTATGAGAACGCCCTGCAGTTAGAGCCGAGAAACAATTTTGCCTTATTTGGTATGGGTGACTGCTTTCGTGGCCAGCTTAATATGGAAAAGGCGGTTTACTGGTGGGGAAAAATTCTTGATCAGGAACCTGAAAACCAAACACTCTGGACGCGCGTTGGTGATGCTCTGGTGGCATTAAATCGATATGATGATGCAGTGCGTCACTACCATTCCAGTTTGAAGGTAGGGCATGATTTGTATGCTATTTTGGGTTTGGCTCGCGTCGCGCAGAAGCAAGGTGATTTTGATAAAGCTTGTTACCACTGTGAACAGGCACTGGACGTTGATAAGGACAATATTCGCGTACTGGAATTATTGGCACGTGTGCATGATGCTGCTGGTCAGGCAGAAAAAGCGCAGGCAGTACGCGAACGCATGGAACAACAATAATCAGCAGCAATAGTCTGCAACAGTAATCGAGAGCAGATATTTTTTCGCCGACCCCTTCGTTATTTTAAAAGACAATGTCTAGCCTTACTCTAATCAGTGTACTTATTGCGGTTGTGGGCCTGGCCTTTACCTTGACTGCTGGTAAACGGTTGTTTCAACGTCGTTTTGTGAATGGCGTTGGCCTGGGTTTCTCGGGTTTGTTTTTTCTTGTGTTGGCAACCTCTTCTTTTTTGCTAGCCTCTAATCTTTATACCTATCAGCGTCTGGTCTATGAGCAGGCTGTAGCCGAGATTACTTTTGAAAAACGAGCTAATCAGGAATACCGCGCTGTCATAAAGGCGTTGGACGACGATTCTCAACATGTGGTCATCATGCATGGTGATGAATGGCAGCTTGATGCACAGGTTTTGATCTGGCAAGGCGTGGCGACATTACTGGGTTTTGATGCCAACTATCGTCTGCATAGAATTTCTGGACGATATCTCGACATAAACGAAGAGCGCCAACGTCCTCGCAGCGTGTATTCATTGGTTAAAAAATCTGCTTACATCGAAGATCAACGGTTCGACTTATGGCAATTTGCGCACCAGCATCAAAACTGGTTGCAATGGGTTGATGCGGCTTATGGTAGCGCAGTGTTTTTACCGATGTCTGATGATGCTAAATACACCATAGCGATTAGTCGCACGGGGCTGATAGCCAGGCCGGCAAATGAAGAAGCGCGTCATGCTGTTAGTGAATGGATTGGCTTGTGAATGGAGCTGGTTTGTTCATGAAATTGTGGTCCAGAAGGTACGCCTTCAACTGTGTGTTTCAAGGCTAAAGTTGCTCGATTCTTACTTTAAAAACCCATAAGCAAAAATTAATACAGTTTATTTCCTCAGAAACGCCTATAATGCGTGCCTTTTTCCTATCTTAAGAGAATTATCGTGTCCGTTAAAATTCGTAATATTGCCATTATCGCCCATGTAGACCATGGCAAAACCACGCTGGTTGATAAACTACTGGAGCAATCTGGTACATTAGATTCGCGTAAAGCGCCCGGTGAACGCATCATGGATTCCAGCGATCAGGAAAAAGAGCGTGGTATTACTATTACCTCTAAGAACACGGCGATCGAATGGAATGATTATCACATCAACATTGTCGATACACCAGGACATGCTGATTTTGGTGGTGAGGTTGAGCGTGTGCTCTCTATGGTAGATTCGGTTCTGTTGCTGGTTGATGCGGTAGATGGCCCGATGCCACAGACGCGTTTTGTTACGCAGAAAGCGTTTGCTATGGGCTTCAAGCCAATTGTTGTAATCAACAAGATTGATCGAGACGGTGCTAATCCGGATCGTGCTTTGGATTTAACCTTTGATCTGTTCGATAAATTAGGCGCTACCGACGAGCAATTAGACTTTCCTGTGGTATATGCATCGGCTATCAATGGTTATGCCGGTGATGATTCGGATATCACCGAGGGTGACATGACGCCTTTGTTCGAAGCGATTGTCGAACATGTCGCTGCGCCGGATGTCGATGTCGACGGTCCCTTTCAGCTACAGATATCAACGTTAGATTACAATAGTTATGTCGGTATCATCGGTATTGGCCGTATTGCTCGCGGCAGTGTTAAAACCAATATGGCGGTAAAAATTATTGGCGATGATGGCAAAGTACGTGGTGGTCGTATCGGTCAGGTACTGGGTTTTCATGGCCTGGAGCGGGTTGAGACAGACGAGGCTTTTGCCGGTGATATCGTCGCCATTACCGGTATCGATCCACTATCAATTTCCGACACTATTTGTGACCCTAATGTGGTAGAAGCATTGTCACCGATGACGGTTGATGAGCCAACTATTAGCATGACGTTTCAGGCCAACTCATCACCTTTTTCTGGCCAGGAAGGTAAATATGTCACCAGTCGAAATATCTGGGATCGTTTACAGCAAGAGCTAAAGCATAATGTTGCACTGCGAGTTGATCAGGTGGAAGGCGATAAATATAAAGTATCGGGCCGTGGTGAATTGCATCTTTCGGTATTAATTGAAACCATGCGCCGTGAAAATTTTGAGCTTGCTGGCGGTCGTCCTGAAGTTATCGTTCATGAAGAAG
>JAESSQ010000108.1 GCA_016764035.1 Gammaproteobacteria bacterium | reverse complement strand
CTTTAACATACGCGAGAAGTGTATGGCCACCAGAAACTAGCAGTGCCACAAAAGGAAACGTCGGCGCACTCGCTTCTAGCATCGGTGCCAATAAATGCCCTTCCATATGATGCACCTCGACAGAAGGAATGCCCAACGCCCACGCTAGCGATCGTCCCACGCAAGCACCCGACATCAAGGCACCGATCAAGCCGGGGCCAGCTGTATAAGCAATGCCATCAATCGCGGACTTCTCCAGCCCTGCTTGCTGCAAAGCTTGCGTTAACAACGGAATCAGATAACGGATATGATCACGTGACGCCAGTTCCGGCACCACGCCACCATACTCAGCATGCAATGCTATCTGGCTGTGCAAGGTATGCGTCAGCAAGCCTTGTTCACTGTCATAAATCGCTATACCGGTTTCATCACAAGAGCTTTCAATACCTAATACAATCATATTTTTACTATTTTTCGAAAATTTCACCATTTAAACTATTATTTTTTGCAAATTGGCTTTTCGGTTTGACTAAAAGTGGGATATAATACGTGGTTTCACCGCATTCTTTGCGGATTTTTTATGTCCTATTAAATTAAGTCCAGGATGGACGGTATTTCGCAAGAAGCTATACATGCGACGGACACCCAACGCTGGTCAGTATCACAAGAAGTACCATTGTGATATCGCCATTGTATTTAACAATTACGAAGAGAGCAATATGCCTGCAATACGAGTAAAAGAAAACGAACCATTTGATGTCGCTTTACGTCGCTTTAAACGTTCATGCGAAAAAGCCGGTGTTTTAACTGAAATTCGCAAACGCGAAGCTTATGAAAAACCCACAACAGAACGCAAACGCAAAGCTGCAGCGGCTGTTAAGCGTCATTTGAAGAAATTGTCTAAAGAACGCAACAAGTTCGCACGCTCACCTCATCAGCGTCGTCGTTAATCTTCTTTGCCGACGGATAGTTTTAGCATTGATACATACCCATAGAATCATTTAGCGTTGCCCTTCTGGGCACTACAATAAAAAACCCATGAGTGACCTAAAAAAGCAGATTCAGGACGCTGTTATCATTGCGATGAAAGCAGGCGAAAAAAAACGCCGGGGCATTATTCGCCTGATGACAGCAGCGATGAAACAAATCGAAGTCGATGAACGCATCGAACTCGATGACGCGCGCATAATCGCTATTCTCGATAAAATGGTTAAGCAACGTCGCGAGTCCATCTCACAGTTTAAAACGGCTGGACGTGACGACCTGATAAAACAAGAAAGCTATGAGATAGATATTATCCAGGAATTCTTACCGCAGGCTTTAAGCGAAGAAGAAGTTGATGGCATTGTCAACCAGGCAATATCACAAACTGGCGCTAATTCAATTAAGGACATGGGAAAAGTCATGGGACTGGTTAGGCCACAAATAATTGGACGCGCAGATATGGGCGAAGTCAGTGGCCGTATAAAATCTATACTCACGACGACGTAAACCACCGCTAAAACTAACCGCAATACCTACACGCTGTATGAATGATCGATTTTTAAAAGCCTTACTGCGCCAACCTGTCGACCGCACGCCGGTATGGATTATGCGCCAGGCCGGACGCTACCTTCCCGAATACCGAAAAATACGCGCTGAAGCCGGCGACTTTATGACGCTATGCAGTACGCCTGAACTTGCCTGCGAAGTAACACTGCAACCCTTACGTCGCTTTGATCTTGATGCCGCCATCCTGTTTTCAGATATTCTGACTATTCCCGATGCCATGGGTTTGGGGCTGCATTTTTCTGAAGGTGAAGGTCCTAAATTCAAAAAAACCATCGACAATGCCAGCGATGTAAAAAAACTTATTATTCCCGACCCTGCTGATAAATTATCTTATGTAACAGATGCGGTAGCACTGATTCGTAAAGAGCTCAACGGTAAAACGCCTTTGATTGGTTTTGCCGGAAGTCCATGGACCTTAGCAACCTATATGGTCGAAGGTGGCAGCAGTAAAACATTTTCTAAAATCAAGGCTATGTTGTTCGCAGACCCGGCCTCTGCGCATTTGCTGATGAGCAAATTGGCAGATTCCGTCGCGCAGTACCTTAACGCTCAAATCGAAGCGGGTGCACAAGCAGTAATGGTGTTTGACAGCTGGGGTGGTGCATTAACAACGTCGCACTACAAAACGTTTTCCCTCGCTTATATGCAACAGATTGTCGATCAGTTAATCCGCGAAAAAGATGGTAAAAAAATCCCCGTCATCCTATTTACCAAGGGCGGCGGCATGTGGTTAGCCGACATTGCTGATACAGGTTGTGATGCAGTAGGCCTGGACTGGAGCGTCGACATATCTAAAGCACGCCAACAAATAGGCGATAAAGTTGCGCTACAGGGCAACATGGACCCTGCCATCATGGCAACAAACCCCGAAGTCATCACGCAAGAGGCTAGTCGAATACTTGCTAATTTTGGCTCAGGTGACGGCCATGTGTTTAATTTAGGCCACGGTATTACACCAAATATAACACCTGAAAATGTAGCCGCATTAGTCGATGCGGTTCACGACATCAGTGCTCAATATCACAAATAAAATCATTACATACAAACGCACGCTAACACCAGTAAGCTATAATCTGCGCTTAAATTAGTCACACCATTATTATTTATGTTATTTCTCAAGCGAGATAATGTTAAAAAAATATATTTTATTCTGCTGATACTGTTCAGTTATCAATCCATCTCGCTTGCCGCAGGCCAGCAAAACAACGCAGCCACATCCACACCTTTTGACCCTGAACGGCCTAAGATTGGCCTGGTGCTCAGCGGTGGTGGCGCACGTGGCTTTGCACATATTGGTGTATTAAAAATTTTAGAACAGAACAATGTACCGATCGATTATATCGTTGGTACCAGTATGGGCTCCATCATCGGAGGTTTATACGCTATAGGCCTGTCGCCAGCAGAAATAGAAGAAGGCATAAAAGGTATCGCCTGGGACAAAGTGTTCGATGATTTCGCTTATCGTGAATACAAGACCTTCCGCCGTAAACAGGATGATTTTGATTTTTTCAGCATACATCGCATTGGCATTAACGACGACGGCTTACAGCTTTCACCAGGGTTAATCGAAGGTCAACAGATCGAACTCGCGCTTGATAGACTGGCACACCCCGCTTTCCATATACACGATTACGATAAACTTAGTATACCGTTTCGCGCGGTTGCAACGAACCTTGAAAATGGAAAACCGTTCATCATCAAGAACGGCAACCTCGCCCGAGCAATGCGTGCCAGCATGTCTATTCCTGGTGCGTTACCGCCTATAACTATCGACAATACACTGCTTGTTGATGGCGGCATTGCCAACAATATACCCATCGATATTGCACGCGAGATGGGGGCTGAAATTATAATTGCCATCGATGTTAGCGCGCCTTTATCAAAAAAAGAAGAACTTAAATCTACGGTGGATGTTACCGGCCAGTTAACCACTATTCTCACACGACGCATTGCTGACTTACAGATAAAAACCTTAACTGAAAATGATGTTCTCATCATACCCGGTGCATTAGAGGTTTCATCATCAGACTTTGAGCAGTATGAAACATTAATCAAAGCCGGCGAGGATGCCGCTCTGGTAAATCTAGAAAACATAAAAAAGCTATCTCTACCACAACAACAATACTCTAAACATACGGCATCTTTACCATCGGTCGCTAGAATAGACCCTGTTATTAGTTTTATCGAAATCAATAATAAAACAGGGCTAAGAGATGAGGTGATACGCGTGCGTATTCATCAAAAAATTGGCAAGCCTCTGGATATCAAACAGCTCGAAGAAGACCTTTCTTATATCTACGGCCTGGACTATTCCAGTTCGGTGGTCTATTCACTAGAAACTCGCGGCGATAAAACCGGCTTGATTATTTATGCGCGAGGCAGAAACTGGGCGCATAGCTACCTACAATTTGGCCTGTCAATTAAATCTGAATCAGAAGTTGGCGCATTTACTAACTTTGATGCCGCTTACACAAAGCAAGATTTAAATGACCTGGCAGGCGAGTTCCGAGCCACCGTAGGTTTAGGAAGTGAACCCGAGATTAGCGCCGAAATCTACCAACCATTAAACATAGACCTCGACTTTTTCGTTGCCGCAAAGATTGGCATAAACACCAACATTTTTCCCAATGTAATCAATAATAATGTCGACTCGATAGAACGCTTTCATCGCACGTTTATTGATATCTCCACAGGCAAAGTAATTAAACAAACCACCCGACTTAAATTGGGCCTAAGACATAACGAAGGCCGCACCGTTACCATTAGTGGCAATTCATTATTATCCAACGGTGATTTTAGAGAAGGTTTTTTCTACGCATCCTTATTTCATGATTCACTGGATAATCTAAGTTTTCCAAATTCCGGTTTATTTGGCGACCTGATATTTAGGTTAAACAAAGAATCTCTGGGCGCTGACAATGACTATGAGCAGTTGGAATTTCTATTGAGCGGTGCAGGAACCTATCGACGATACACTATTTTCAGTCGTATGATGCTCAAAACAACGCTCGATGAAAACGCGCCATTTAACGCTGCTTTTCGCAACGGTGGCTTTCTGGAATTATCGGGCACCTTAGAGCAAGCACTGGTAGGCCAACATTTCGGTTTAATCGAAGCGGCCTTTTATCGACGACTGGGTGATATCTCATTCTTTCCTATGTATGCCGGGTTTTCCATCGAAGCCGGCAACGCGTGGAACCGACATGAAGAAATAAACAGCAACAATACAATACTTGCAGGCAGTTTGTTTATTGGTGCTGACACGTTTATTGGCCCTTTATACCTCGCCTTTGGCTTTACCAATAGCGGAGAACAGGCACTGTATTTTAATTTAGGTCAAACATTTCTTATAAGATAACGCATGCTTTATGGGCATCGAAATAAAACCTGAAATTAAAACAACTGCTCCGGTATGGCTCCCGCATCACTACCCGTTGGGACATCGACTAGGTCGCTACTTTCCGCACTAGGTGCTTTTTCTTTTCTAAATATCTCGAACACTGTATTAACGTCAGAATCTGATGCGGCCTGACCCGTTTCAGCGTTTATTTTCATCGTTATTAAACCATCAGGGCGTGGCAACTGCTTCTCGGGCTTGCCTGCTAATGCTACCTTCATATAGTCAATCCAAACCGGTAACGCTGCTTGCGCTGCAGTCTCTTTATTGCCCAACGGCCTTAACTGATCAAAACCTAACCATGTGATCGTTACCAGGCCTGGGTTATATCCACTAAACCATGCATCACGTTGATCATTGGTGGTGCCTGTTTTACATGCCAGGTCTTTTCGGCCCAAAGCGAGTGCACGTCGACCGGTGCCTCTCAACACTACATCTTGCAGGATCGAATTCATTTGAAAAGCCAAACGTGGCTCCAGTGTACGTTCCGCCTGTTTAGGCAGTTTTGCCAATGCATCCGTTTCCACGATATCAGATGACCACTGCTGCTCAGCAATAACACAGGCAGTACAGGCAACCACTGGATCAGCTTCAAACAGGATACTGCCGTCAGCATCTTCGATACGCTGTATCAAATAGGGCTCCGTTAAATAACCACCGTTAGCAAAAACTGAATAAACACGCGCCATCTGCAGTGGTGTCAATTCAGCACTACCAAGAGACAGCGACAAATCATAAGGCAAAGCACCACTATCCAAACCAAAGTTTTTTGCATATTGTGTAGCGTG
>JAESSQ010000107.1 GCA_016764035.1 Gammaproteobacteria bacterium | reverse complement strand
GCGAAAATAATAACTGTAAATAACAGGATCAAATATTTTAATTTATTCATCGTTCTGTCCTTCCTCTAAACGGGAAGAGCCAATATCTGTGATCGTTCCGCTATAGGTAATATCACCGAACACATGCATCCCTTCCGCATCAATGATTGCTATGTCCTGTCCGTCGACTATGAAGCGGATAAGCCGGTTTTGCGGATCAATCTCGATGGCGGGTGATGTGTTATTGGCTTTGGCGGTAATGTTTCCGGTGATAAAGGCCGTAAGAATTACGGCCACGGCAACATATAAGATGGTTCTGAATTTACTCTTTTCTAATTGGTTCGACCCTGATTGGTTCTGCATAGCAACGCTCCCATTCCCTTGGTTAAAGAAAAACCACCATTGGAGGTGGCCGGAGGTTTTCATGCTGTAGATCGTCAGCCGCAATGGCCTTTAACCGTTAAGGGTCTGGACATACGCCATCACCCCCCGGCCATAGGCCAAGGAGCATGTTTTTCGGCTTGCAAAGCCGCGATCTACAGGGTGAAAAGTCCCCGATGCTGCTCTTTTAAAAACAGCATCCTTAATCATTAGCATGAATATGCTGATATTTAGTAAAGAAATTTTTATCTTATATTCAGCTAAAGGGATAAAAACGAGAGATTTTATCTTTATGAAAAAAGTTAGATTTCTTTCAGGGTTTAAGTCCCGCATCCGGCAACTGGCCTACGAGAATATTCACAACATGGTGTTTTTGATTGAGCAGGATTGAATTGAATTTCTCTTGAAGGCAAGGCTTGTATGCTATACCACCTGATAAGCAATTCTTATTACCCTAACCAATTTATTAAGAAGGATATTATGAATAAATTACAGTTAATCCCTGTTTGTTTCGTATGCATATTCATTGGATTACCGATTTCCGCTTATTCTGAGGAAAACAAAATGCCATTGTCACTAGCGATAGGGGAGAGCATCCAGGCCAAGGTGACCCCAGAAGGGAAAATCGTGTATTTTGAAGCGAAAGCTTTATCCGTAAACGATACACCCGAATTCAGAACATTGGATCTAGTACAGGAAAAAGTATTTTTTTATAATTTTGGGAATGAAATGATGGAGAAAGCCAAGGCAATGGCATGCAATAAGAGGATTCGGCCAAAATCTATTCAGGTAACCGGTGACCTCAAAGCTCTCTCTGTCGCTTTAACCTGGGAATCTAAAGATTTGTGTGGAGATTAAGTCATTGATTGATTTTAAAATCGTCGAGTGGTACTGCTTGGTTGATAAAAAAACAATAAGAAAGATAGTAGTATCATGCCAAGGTTATCAAAAGTGTTTTTTATCGCCGCAAGCCTAATCGTAGCCGGTGGTCAGATTGAGAAAACATACGCAAATGCAGAGATAAACGAAAAAACAGTAACCCCTTTTAGTACGGAAGGCGGAGGTGTTTTATCAAAAAAGATGTGTGATGCTGTTAGCCCAGAAGGAAAGCTTCTGCGTTTTCCTTGCGACCAATCTCCTTCTCCTAAAGTGGTGTGCGCACTAATAACTCCTGAAGGGAAGATAGCTTTTTATGAAGATGTTTTTCCTTGTAATAAACCAAAATAACTACCTGTAAAAATAGGTCTTTAGAAAGCCTTTCTTCTCAGCAAATATGAACGAGCTTGGTACAGTTATTTCTTTTTGAGAACTTGCCAGCCTATTTCCCCAAATCCCACATCAGGATATTCAATCGCCTCGATCACTGCCTTGCGAAGTTCTAGCTGAGAGCGATCTACCCCATAAGCGGCGGTTTCCAGTTTGGCTCGGTCATGTCCCATGACAAGACCGATGTCAGGCTCACGGATATATTCACCATTGGCCAATTTTTTACCGCGTAAATTGTCAATCACGGTATGACGGAAGCTGTGGAAACTCTTGCTCCAGCGTTCCCTAGACCTGTTTTGCCCTTTGCTCTCAACGCCGCGCCGTTCTATGTAGCCCAGCGTTGGATTGCCTGTCTTGCGCTGCTCCACCCGCGCAAACCAGTTGGCTACCCGTTTGGCCAGCCGCCCTTGTTTGTCACGCGTGAGCTTGAACAGAAGACCATTCTTTGTATCGGCCTGACGTTCCTTCACATAGTTTAGAAAACCGATCTCGACCAGGGTTGAATGGATGGGTACTGGCCGCACGGAGTTTAAATTCTTGGTATGCTTTTTGTGACCATCCGCTGCAAACCCTTCATTCTCAAATGCTGCATAGACAATCCCGGTTTCCGGGCAGGTCTTGATGTCTGTGGCGTTAAGCTGCCCCAATTCTTCAAGCCGAGCACCCGAGAATACAGCGAGTAACGGAAACCAGAATTTAGCCGCTCGATCGACACCGCTTTTATGGATGCCAAAGTCGATACCGTAATCGCTGCCAGGGAAAATCATTTGCAAATCATTAGTCGTAAAAGGCAGTCGGTCTATCGCCTTGCTGAGTTTGGTGTTGGGGATTTCAATATGGCGGGCCATTTCACTGGCGATAAAGCCGTTGGCATAGGAAAATTCGAGCAATCCTCTGAGTTGCCCCAGATATTCGGCGCGGGACTTGTCGGAAATATACAAAAGACGGGTGCTTTTGCCGCGAGCGAGCATCACGGCTTCTTCGACTGAATAGTTCTTTTTCGTGAAATTGGCCCCAAGACAGGGTAGCCAGTTCTGTATTTCCCCGATTTCTTTCAATGTCAGGGTATGCATTTGTCGCTGGCCAAAATGTTTTTGCCAGAATTTCAGCTTATCGCGGTAATGGAGCAGGGTGCGAAAGGCGAGTTTCCTGCCCTTGCGCCCCTGTGTTTCCAGTTTGTTGTAATAAAGATCAACCGCCTCATGGAAGGTGGTCGGGGATTCCGGCTGGTTGGCAGGACTGGAAAACTCGGCCTTGCCGATATTCATCAGCCGGTCAAGAATATCCGGCCTGTCTTTGAATTCCCCGAGAAGTTTTGCGGCATCATCCTGCAACCGCCGGGCAAACTCTTCTTCTTTTTCCGGGTCGTCCAGATCAATGACATGCCGCCTGCCCAGCATGTCAACAAAATCTACTTTATAGGCCATGCCATTGTGCCCCTGTCCCTTGTCCTGTGACAGCCAACTAATAAATTCCTGTGTGTCCTGAAAAGGCTGCCCCCGGCGCTGTTGCTGTTGCAATTGCTCGAAGCCGGACTGGCATTGTACCCAAAATAGCCGGGATAGGCGTTTGGCGCGCTGCTTGTCCGGCGTATGGAGCGAGTGTCGCAATTCCCGGCGATGGTTGAACAGGGGGCGTAATGCCAGTGGCACGACAACGCGGCCATACCAGGTGTTTTGATGACGATTACGGACTAAAAAATGGCCTTGTGCCATGTGAATCCTCGCAAAGTGTACCACCAAGATGTACCACCTTGGTTTCACAAGCTCTGCGAGATATAAAACCCTTTGTAAAATAAGGGCTTATAGAATGTGTGGTAGCTATGGGCGGACTTGAACCGCCGACCCCAGCATTATGAATGCTGTGCTCTAACCAGCTGAGCTACATAGCCACAGAGTATTGATCCGAGTGTGTAGGTCTCG
>JAESSQ010000106.1 GCA_016764035.1 Gammaproteobacteria bacterium | reverse complement strand
CAAAAAGACTACTAAAATAGTAGTCTCTAGCACCAGAATTACCTAGATTTTTTATACAAAATTGTGTGGCAGTTCTTATTGTTTCGCATCAACTGTGCGCAGCCGCTCAGTACTTGCTTTTATAATAGATTAAGTATGAATTAAACAAAAAAATGAAAGGCTTTCCGACATACGTAATGCCTTAGAAAATCTAAGACAACTATTTTTGATGAATAGCCATTGTTTCAAGAACCTCTAGCACTTGGCTCGGTAAGATTTTATTTAAACAATCTAAATGCTCCAAGGGGCACTCTCGTTTAAAACAAGGCGAACACGGCAGGTTCAATGTAATCACCTCTGCCTCTGGATGAAGTGGTGGAGTAAAGCCAGGGTCGGAGGAACCATACAAGGCAATCAACTTAATATTTAACGCCGCTGCGACATGCATAAGCCCTGAATCATTACTGACTACCGCATTGCATAACGACATCAAGTCTATCGCTTCTGTCATGCTGGTTTTACCAGCAAGGTCTAAACATTTACCACCCGAAAGCCGATTAATATCCGCAGTTACCGGCACATCTTTGTTGGAACCAAACAGATATACTTGCCCACCCTTGGCAATAAATTGTTTCGCAACCTCAGCATAATAGGCTTCCGGCCAGCGCTTTGCTGGGCCAAATTCAGCCCCTGGACATAAACCTAATACCGGCTGATCAGAATCAGCAATATCAAAGTTTCTTTTTGCTTCGCTTACAGAGGATGGATCAATTAATAAACGAGGTTGAGGAATATCTGGCACCGCATTGTTATGTTGCTCAGGTGCTAACGCAACAAAACGCTGCACCGTTTTAGTTAATACGGTCTTATCTAATTTACGCGCATCATTAAGCAGCCCCCAACGAACCTCGCCAATAAAGCCTGTACGTAATGGAATATTGGCGAAAAAAGGAACCAGTGCTGACTTCCAAGAGTTTGGCAGCACAATCGATCTATCGTAATTTTCAGCTCTTAATTGCTTCCCCAGTGCTCGGCGCTCACCTAAATTAAGCTGACCGTGCCCAAGCGGCATGGCAATTGCCTTCCTGATTTCTGGCATCCGCTCAATCAATGCAAATGTCCATTCAGGTGCAAGCACATCAATCTGGCATTTTGTGTATTCTTGTTTTAGTGCCATAAACAAACTTTGCGCCATCACCATATCGCCGACCCAAGCAGGGCCGACAACAAGAATACGGTAGGTGGAAGTCAATTTAAAACGTGTTTAAACGTGAGTTAACCAAGCACTATGCTTACTGGAGCGCCCATGCACAATATCAAAATACAGTGTTTGCAAACGCTTAGTAATAGGGCCTCTGCCGCCATTGCCAATGGTACGATCATCCACTTCACGAATCGGTGTCACTTCTGCAGCTGTACCGGTAAAAAAGGCTTCATCAGCAATATACACTTCATCACGCGTAATTCGCTTTTCAACAACTTCTAAATTAAATTCTTTAGCTAATTGGAAGATTGTATCGCGGGTAATGCCTTCTAGTGCAGAGGTAAGGTCAGGCGTAAACAATTTGCCATTCCTAATAATAAAGATGTTCTCACCGCTGCCTTCTGCAACGTAGCCCTCATGATCCAACAGCATCGCTTCATCATAACCACATGAAATTGCTTCTTGTAATGCCAAGATAGAATTCATGTAATTACCATTCGCTTTTGCTTTACACATCACGCTGTTTACGTGGTTACGTGTGTATGAAGAAGTACGAATTCGAATGCCTTTTTCAATGCCTTCTTCACCGAGGTATTTGCCCCATTCCCAGGTGGCTACCATCACGTGAACTTTTAACGCATCGGCACGAATACCCATGCCTTCTGACCCATAAAAGCACATTGGACGCAGGTAAGCTGATTTTAAGTTATTTCTTGATACGGCCTCGCGCTGAACTTGGTTCAACGTTTCCTTATCAAATGGGATGTCCATTCTTAAAATATGAGCCGAGCGGAACAAACGATCGGTGTGATCTTGCAATCTAAAAATCGCAGGACCTTTGTCTGTTTCGTATGCACGTGTGCCTTCAAATACACCCATACCATAGTGCAGCGTATGTGTTAAAACGTGAACTTTTGCTTCACGCCAATCAACCCATTCACCGTCTAACCAGATGACGCCATCTCTGTCATCCATTCCCATAGTTTTCTCCCGTTTAAATTATTTTTTATTAAAAATCTGATTCCATATCGTTTCAACAGATTGCGCCGTTTCTTCAAAAACTGTCTGCTCAACAATCGGCCGTAATTCTGCTAATACTGCATGGTGCGATGCTTCACGATAACGCTGGTATGCCTGCGTCAATTGCTGGCACTGTTGCGGTGTTAAATAACCAATTTTCTCTAATTCCTGCAGAAGTCGAATATTATCGGTATATACCAGCAACGCCTGATTTTCAGAAGCATGCGTTAATACACCGAATTGTACAATAAACTCGATATCGACAATACCTCCATACCCCTGCTTAAGGTCAAAATAGCCAACTTTCTCTTTAAATAAGGAATCACGCATTTTTTGACGCATATCGACGATATCTTGACGCAACTTATCTGGTTCACGGTTTTGCGACAATACGTCACACCTTATTTGATTAAAACGAGTCGCCATCTCTTTTCCACCGGCCACAGGCCTTGCTCGTATTAATGCCTGCTGCTCCCATGTCCACGATTGATTTAACTGATATTTTTCAAAGGAAGAAATACTACTGATTAGCAACCCAGAATTCCCGTTTGGCCTCAGCCGAAGATCAATTTCGTACAATGGGCCCGACATTGTTCGTGTCGTTAACAACAAAATAATACGTCGCACTAAACGGCTATAAAAATCGCTGAGAGGAATAGAGTTTTCACCCTGAGTACATTCATCATCAGCAATTTCTTTATGCAAAAACACTAAATCAAGATCAGAGCCAAATCCTAATTCAATACCGCCGAGCTTTCCAAACCCGATAACAGTGAAGTCACTCACCTGGTCGGTTACAGCCCCTTTGGGAACCCCATATTTTTGACTAATGGTGTGCCAACTTAATGCCACCGCCTTATTAATTATCACCTCTGCAATTTCCGATAACTTATCACTCACAACCATTAGCGCAATTGCCTTGGTTAAATCTGCAGCCGCAACGCGTAATACATTTACGTGTTTAAATACACGCAACGCATCCATCCGCTGCTCCTCATCATCAACATCAATACGCTCCATGATTTGATTTAACTCAAACTGCAGGTTTTCTCGTGTAGGCGGTGAATATAAACGTTCTGGGTCAATTAGTTCATCCAATAAAATGGGCGTTCGAGAAATTTGAGAAACCACCCAAGGGCTGGCTATGGCTAATTTAATTAGCTGTTCTAATACTGCTTTATTCTCAACCAATAACACCAAATATACGGTTCGGTTACATACCTTTTCAATCACTTGTAACAGCGATTCAAACACCTTATTCGATTGTTTTCCAAGCAACTCATTATTAATTAACAACATCAGCAAACACGATAAATACTTGCGCCCTTTTTCTTGGACTTGCCTTACATTGTATGTTTGGCAAAAATCATAAAGGCTTTTTGCAGCACCTTCTGACTCTAAAATTTGTTTCTTACTCAGCAACTCAAGCAATGTAGGCATTTCTACCTGTAGGCAATCAATCTCTGGCTCATCAGCAGATAACTCCGGT
>JAESSQ010000105.1 GCA_016764035.1 Gammaproteobacteria bacterium | reverse complement strand
CCGATTGCCACAACTTTTTTATCAGAAGCCAGCTCAATTAACATGTCAGATGAAAACTCATCACTTTCATCTGACATAGGATGCATACCGACAGAAACAGAGATAGTCGGGTAATCTCTAACTTTTTCCAACATCGCTGGATACGTTTTTAAATTAATTGAAACACACAACATATGCTCTATACCAGCATTATGCGTATGTTGTATCAAGGTATCAAAATCATTGTCGAAGTCAGATAAATCGATACAATCGAGGTGACAATGTGAGTCTACTAACACAGAGATTCCAGTCCAGATTAACTACATTGTGTGGGTGATACGATCGGACTGGAGCGAGCCAGCCAAATGAGTTTCTATTTTACCGCGTGTTGCACCTTTATCCTGTATCGAAAATTGCACGCCTACGCCATGTGCCCGGTTACTCTGCGCACCTTTTGGCGTCATCCATATTATCTTACCGGCTACCGGCAGGCGTTCACCGTCATCCATCAGTGATAACAACATAAATACTTCATCACCCAGGCTATATGCTTTATTCGTAGGAATAAACAAGCCACCATTTTTAACATAAGGCATGTACGCTGCATAGAGCGATGATTTATCTTTGATGCTGAGTGACAACATCCCTGGGCGTGCCGCTGGACTACTCATATCGGTACCATTTGTATAACTCTAAGGAAGCTCAGATTAATTTATCCATGATTAATTCAGAGCACAAAAACAGTAGAATACAATTTTACTGTTTCTATATTTTCATTCTTTATCTTCAATGATTTAAAAGCATCGAAAAACAATAGCGTTCCGTGTATCGGAAAACGTTAAATAAAATCAACGTTTGCCTAAATCGTCCCAAGATAATAGCAGATTTTCCCATAATAATTGTTCGTTCACGGCAATTGAATTATGTTGTAAATTGAAATTTAACTGATCATAAAATTTATAGATACGATGCTTCTCTGCTTGACTTGCTAGCAGCTGTAATTTGTCACGATAATGCACATTCGTAATCTCAGCGTTGCTTCCACAGGACTGTACTTTTGATAAATCAGATACCCAACTCATCATCCATTCGAGTGTTCTAAGCTTGCCAAATTTTACCAGTTGAGGCGCATATTCTAGCGAGGTCTTACCTGTCAAACAGGCTGTCATTGCTTGCGCAATAATCTCCTGATGCTCAGTTTCATCCAGTAAAGAAATAGCGGCAAGTGGCGAACCATTGGCATACTTAAGCACCTGACGAAGTTGATCCTCGGTTAACGCTGGTTGCCGTTCTTGTAACCATTGCATGGATTGATGTTGTTCTGGCACATAAAAACGCACACGTTGGCAACGACTACGAATGGTTACAGGTAAACGGTGTATACGTGAAGCCACTAGAATAATCAGTACATTCTGACCTGGCTCCTCAAGTGTTTTTAACAGGCTATTAGCAGCCGATATGGTTAATTGTTCAGCAACATTTAAAACGGCAACCCGATAACCACTGAACTGGCTAGTTTGATTAAGTGTTTCACATAAATCACGAATATCGTCAACACGGATATTCAACACTGGATTTTTGCTTTTTGAATTTTTAGCTGACGTGGGCTCCAGATAATGTAGGTCTGGGTGCGTTTTAGCATTAAGTAGCAAACATGACTTACATTGCCCGCATGCCTGATAATTAGCCAAAGGTGCCCTGCATAATACAGCGTTCGCTAAAGCAATGGCAAAATCAGCTTTACCTAAACCCTGATTACCATGCAATAATAAAGCGTGCGGTAGACGTTCTGCACGCAATAACTGTGCAATGTGTTGCCACTGTGTTGCCTGCCAGGGATATATCATTACTTATTTGTCAGTTCCACTTTATAAACCATAGTAGATAAATCGTTTTGGAATTAGTTACGTGTTCATGTCGTTTTGTAGCTATTGATGGTTACTGGTTTAACCAATCAGAATATTATACTCAAGCAGCTTTTTGTGAATTTGTAATTGCACAGCATCAAGTTCAACAGAAGCATTGATCAGACATATTCGATGTGGATATCGTTCTGCTAAATTGATATACGCTTTACGTACCCGTTGGAAAAACGCATCATGCTCTTTTTCAATACGATCGGGCTCACTACGGCGACCTGCTCGCGCACGACCAACTTCAACAGGCGCATCAAGAATAAGCGTTAGATCAGGTCGTAAATCTTCCTGTACCCACACTTCCAGTTTACTAATTTTATCTACATCAAGTTGTCGGCCACCACCTTGGTAAGCGTATGTCGCTTCCGTAAACCGATCACATAAGACGGTTTGGTTATTTTCTAATGCAGGCCTGATAACCTTATTCAGGTGCTCAGCACGTGCAGCAAACATCATCAATAATTCTGCGTCAGCACTCATGCTATCGTCAGAATGGCTGAGTAATAATTCACGCAAGGCCTCACCTAAAAGGGTACCACCTGGCTCTCTAGTGACCACACAACTGTGCCCCGATAATTCGAGCAAGCCTTGTATATAATGAAGGTTACTGGTTTTACCGACACCTTCTATGCCTTCTAAAGTAATAAATTTACGCATGCTTATATTCTATTCAGGTGTCAACGTTTTTTACGTTGATACTCATCAACGGCTTTTTCGTGATCTTTTAAATTGGTCGAAAAAACATGGCGACCACTACCGTCGCTATATGCCACAAAGTAAAGATATTTGGTATTATCTGGATGTAAGGTGGCATGAATGGCTTCTCTTCCAGGTAACGCAATAGGTGTTGGCGGTAAACCGGAGCGTGTATAGGTATTATACGGTGTATCTTTTCTCAGGTCTCTGAAACGAATATTACCATCGTAATTTTTGATGCCGTAAATGACGGTTGGATCCGTTTGTAATCGCATATTTATTCGTAAGCGATTGACAAAAAGTCCTGCTATCAGTGGCCGTTCTTCAGCTATCGCACTTTCTTTTTCAACAATTGAGGCCATAACCAAAGCTTCGTACGGCGTTTTATAGGGTAACCCTTCTGCACGTTGTGACCATTCATCAGCCAGCACTATTTGCATAGCATCGTATGCACGCGTGAGCAAATCAATATCGGTTTCACCACGTGAGATATAATATGTATCAGGATAAAAACGCCCTTCCGGGTGTTCGCCCTCATGCCCTAATCGTTTCATAATCGCATTATCAGATAGGCCCTTTAGCTCTATAGTAAGCACAGGACTTTTTTGAATGGTTTTTAGTATTTGTCTGAAAGTAAAACCTTCTATCAAGCTGAGATTATATTGAATAACCTCGCCGGCTACCATATTATCCAACAAACCTGCCAAGGATAATCCTGGCGTTAGTTGATATTCACCTGCCTGCAAACGGGTTGTTTGTCGCTGCAACTTGCCCCATAACAAAAAATACGTTTTATCGTCCAGTAAATCTTTTTCTATTAACTGTCTGGCCAGCGTTCGGATATTAGAGCCACGTGAAAAAACGATGTTTTGAGTTTCAGTTAATGAAAAAGCTTTATGCATTTCGTTATATATTTTTACTGAAAAGTAAAAAGTAATAAGCAATATAAATACGGCGACGGCAATTAAAGCTTGTCGTGTTTTGCTATACCGACTGAGCATAGTCATCCCCTTTATTTAACAGCTGCGTAAAAATAGTGTTGGTCACCATATCGTTATTATATCGGTGACCATTGAATTGTGTGACGTATTTCATACCTATTAAACTGTTGCTAATAAATAACGCATCCATTGTTATCACCTCATTAACGGTTAAGGTTTTAATCGTTACATCGATATTACTACTTTCAGCTATATCGATAATCACATCGCGCATAACACCTCTAACACCCGACATGTTTAAGGCGGGTGTATACAATCGACCATGTTTTATGGCAAATAAATTACTCATGGTGCCTTCGATTATATGGTTATTGGCATTTAACATTAAGCCATCGATAAATTTATCACCTGTCCATTCACTTCTTGCCAATACGTTTTCCAGACGATTGAGATGTTTTATACCGGCCAGGTTTTCATTGATCGAAACTTGCTGTTGGCATAGGAAAAGATCACCCGATAATAGCCGTATAGATAATAATGATGAGTAACCTTCTTCAATTGTTGATAAAAACAACAGGCGGTTACATATGTTGTTTTTATCAACAACATAACCACGTTCACCAACACCTCGGCTGAGAATAATTTTTATTGCATAAGCTTGTTTGCTGTGGGCATCGTTTGCTTTTAGTAGCTTCGCTATATCCTCTAAAAAGGTCTGTTCTTGCGGACAATGTAAACCTAATTTAATAGCTGACTTTTGTAATCGTTGAAAATGTTTTTGCCAATAATAAAGCTTGTTTCCAAAACATAAAATGGTCTCGAAAATGCCATCACCATAATGTATCGCACGATCACTACTATTTAGATAATCGCTAGCTATTCCGTTGATTAGACTAATCAACATCATAACAACCGTGCATTTTTACACCAGCGAGTAGATATGCTTTCTTTATAATATGCCTCATAACTGAAATATTTTTAATAGACCTTTGGCTTTCGCCCGTGTTTCATCTAGCTCATTTTCAGCTATAGAATCGCTTACGATACCACCGCCTGCGCGAAACGTTATGTTATCGCCCTGGCGAACCATTGTTCTGATTAGTATATTAAAATCCATGCTGCCATCGTTATTAATATACCCTAATGAGCCAGTATAAGCGCCTCTTGCCTGCTGCTCCATTTCCGCAAGTATCTCAATACAATGAACTTTAGGACAACCTGTAATCGTGCCTCCCGGGAAAACGGCACGTAATACATCAATGGGTGAGCAGTCCGATTTTATCTCACCACGTACATTAGAAACAATGTGATGAACATGCTGCCAACTTTCCAGTACCATGAGCTCATTAACATCGATACTACCAGGGATACAAACACGCCCAAGATCATTTCGCTCCAAATCAATTAACATGATGTGCTCGGCTTGTTCTTTGGGGTGAGCTAATAATTCACTGGCTAATGCTTCGTCATTTTCCCGATCACTATGTCTCGGCCGTGTACCGGCGATAGGCCTGGTTTCAACGATACCTTTTTTTAATGAAACTAAACGCTCAGGTGAGGAGCTAATAATCGTCATCTCTGGCATGCAAGCCAAAGCCGCAAATGACGATGGATTATGTATTGAGAGTACAAAAAATAAAGCGGCATCATCAACATCTTTGGTTAACGTTGCCTGCCATTGTCGTGATAAGTTTGCCTGAAAAATATCACCATCGAAAATATACTGTTTTATTTTTTCTACTTGCTGCAAATATGATTTTTCATCGGCTTCGACTAAAGAAGTCAGTGCTATTCCTTTGTCAATTAGGGGTTGAGATAAAGCATTAGCATTTTTACTGACAACAGCAAGATAATCTCGCTCTAACTCATCCAGCAGATAGGCATAGGCTGTTTCAGCAATGGCAATGCATTGATTATTTTTTTTATCATAGATAATCGCTGCAGGACATCTGGCCGCAATGGCTAGCGGCTGATTACCAGGTGAGGAAGGTAATTTCAAGCAAGGTTCTATTTCTTCGACCATTTCGTATGACAGGTACACGAACCAGCCACCTGTAAATGGTAGGTCATCAGTGTCCGTTAATGACGACGATTGCGTCTTATTCTGTTGGTAGAGTTGTTCAAGTGAATTTAAAAAAGTATCGGCAAGTTGAATTGTGTCGTCTGAACAACTAAGTGATTTATCTGAATTTAAGGTAACGACATACTGCGGACAGGCAATGAGAATATCAAATTGTGTATTATTGTTTTGCTCTGCACTACTCGATAACAGATAAGGATAACGTTGATTATTGTATCGATTAAATAAATGGAGGGCAGGTATGTTCGTTATCGAGCTATTTGTCGATGAACGTCTGTCGTCTGGTGTTGATAATATCCGTGATTGAAATGACACGTGTGCATCTCGAGCAATGAT
>JAESSQ010000104.1 GCA_016764035.1 Gammaproteobacteria bacterium | reverse complement strand
TAGTTATGTAAAATATTGATTTATATCGTAAACGTGAATGTATATTTATTAATGTTATTTATCACGAATAACGTCTAACTTATGGTTGAGGCACTTTGTAATATTGCAAGTTATTTCAGTGGGTTTAATGGTAGGTTTCTTCCGCATATTTTACTGATGCTTTTTTTATCAGCTGGATGGCTACTTTGTTTGTCTGGCCTTTTTCAGGTAACGCTTTTTATCATTGCTTTGAAAGCGTCAACTAAGCAGCCACTTGTCATTATCGATGATGAAAATGGCATTGTTTTTTATTTTTACTCTCACAATGAGATTTATTTTAAATAGAACTTATAAGTTGTTGTTATCGATACGTCGCCAATTGTCTTCATCCCGTATTACTTCATGTTTGGCCCATTGCGTAAATTCATTTTTGGTCATTACACCCGAATTGCGTCTGTTTGCTCCAGCAATTGTCTTGTAGATTAATTGTTCTTCACCTGATTTGCTACTTATATCCCAATCAACGATTTGTCGAACCGACCAAAAATTACCGTATTCGCCATTGCTGTAAAAATGCCCGTGTTGCAGTGCATGATGTTGAATATTCGTGCTTTGGTGGCGTTTGGTTACCACCTCGTATATTTTTAAGAGATCATTTTCAGAGATGTCGATAAATGACTCAAACTCACTTAATGCGTATACAAAATCCTCGTGGCTTATTGCTCCATAGTCTTTTTTACTCGATTGATCCTGTTTTTGTGCAAGGTAAGCTGGGTATCGACGCCATTTGAATAAGTAATTGAAAATAATGGCAATACTTATAATTACAATGACGTTAATAAGTACCGGTGTTATTACAAACTGGTAGCCCATTTGATGAATTTCTGCTCCACCTACTACCGCAGATAAAGCTGTTGCTCCTCCTGGTGGGTGAATACAATGCGCGTAATACATGACACCGACAGCCAATCCAACAGCAAGTGATGCTGCAAGAACCGTATCAGGTATTAATATGGCGCAGCTGACACCGATGAGTGCAGAGAGCAGGTGGCCACCAATAAGCGACCAGGGTTGTGATAGCGGGCTGTGTGGTACGGCAAACAGTAATACTGCCGATGCCCCCATAGAGGCAACAATTAAATAAGGAAGCGTACTCTGTAAAAAATAATTGCTTGTATATGAAATGATAAAGATACCTAAAAAAGCACCTAGCATAGAAACAAATTTTTCAGTATGACTAACGCGATATCGTTCGACACCCAGGTACTTCAGAAATTTTTCTTTCATAAAGTGAACTCACTTATAGAGTAGTGTTGAAAATTTATTATATAGTTTTGTCGTGCTTGGTGTTTATCTTGAATCTATTTTTGTGACATTCAACAGGGCGTTATATAGTTGGAAAATCCTTTAAGCAGCAACGACCGGACGGATTACTTGTTACACAAGAACATAGTGCCTTTTTGGTTTGTTTTATGACGAAACGCTTTATATTTTTATCTGATAGCGCAAGGCTTTGGGTGACACCGAAGCAGTAACAGATAAATGCGCTGGTATCTTTTGTTTTTTGCCAGACTGTGGTTTTTACATCTTTAATGGCAATTCGAAAATTATTCTGCCCAAAATAGACAACGTCACACGCTGGGTCTGTGCAAAAATAATACCCCTGTTTTGGCAATGTAAACGCCCATGGTTGAAAGAGATGATGCAGGACTGTTTTACGTTTAACGTTATGGTATGGCTTTCCGTTAGCTGGACAATTTAACGAAGGCGGATATTTTTTAGACGGTGTTTTTTGCTTGCAGCAGCTATTCATAATAATGCCCTTGGTTGTATACACAATGTTAATTGTAACGTCGATGGTTCGTCGTTTCTATCTAATCAGGCTGTATTAGGTGCGCGGTTAGCTTTCTTTTTTTGTGGCACGTTCTTTTCTTGAGGAACCTGGTTTAGTTGCCAGTGTGATATTGCCCAATGCCAGATATTGTGAATGTCCGATTCGATCAAATCAGCAGGTGGTTGTTGCCCTAAAAAAATCAGCGCATCGAATAATATTTTCTCTTTACATTTAAGACTTATTTTAGCGTTGCTATCTGACTTACTGATTTTATTGCCTGCTTTGTCAACGACAAGTGGTAAATGGCAATAATTGGGTGTTGGGTAATTGAGTAATTGTTGCAGGTAAATCTGGCGCGGTGTTGAGTCAAGCAAGTCGCACCCGCGCACGACTTCTGTAATGCCTTGTAAGGCATCATCTACAACCACAGCTAATTGATAGGCGAATAAACCATCACGGCGTTTGATAATAAAATCACCGCATTGCTGTTGGATGTTTTGTGTCTGCAGCCCCATAATCGCGTCGTTATAGCTTATATTGATATCCTTTGCGAAAAGGCGCACCGCATGTTCGTTTTGTTCAGGCAGTGACTTTCCACGACAGGTGCCAGGGTAAACATTCGTGTTTGTTTCGGCTAGTTGTTTGCGTGAACAGCTACAGGCAAAGGTCAGTGACTTTAAATCCAGCTGGTGTAATGCCTCAAGGTAGTATGGCGTGCGTTTCGACTGATAGATGACCTCATCATGCCATTCGAAACTAAACGCTTCAAGGGTGTTAAGAATAGCGCTGTCGGCATGTTTAATTTTACGTGTTATGTCTACATCTTCTATGCGTATCAACCATTCGCCATTATTTGTTTTTGCCTGAAGATAGCTAGCAACGGCAGCAACGAGTGTTCCGAAATGAACAGCGCCTGTTGGCGATGGTGCAAAGCGGCCTTTGTAAAGGGTGGTATTAGTATTGGTCATTAAGGTTTATTTATTAAATACATAGTTTCGGTAGGTATCACAATGGCAGCACATACCTTTATTGACAAACCATAAAAAAAGCCGATATACATATACCGGCTTCTTTGCTGTGCTATTGGCGTTAACCATTACATTGTCGAAATTATTTTCCGCGTGTTTGTTTTTCTTTTATCTCATCCAGGCTTTTGCAGTCGATACATTGTGTTGCGGTTGGACGTGCTTCCATCCGACGCAAACCAATTTCAACGCCGCAGGTGTCACAGTAACCGTATTCGCCGTTGCTCATCAGTTGTATGGTGTCGTCAATTTTTTTGATTAACTTGCGTTCACGATCACGTGTGCGTAGTTCAAGACTAAATTCTTCTTCTTGCGTGGCACGGTCTGCTGGGTCCGGGAAGTTAGCGGCTTCCTCTTTCATATGATCGACAGTACGATCAACTTCCGACATCAATTCTATTTTCCAGGCATCGAGAATGTCGGTGAAGTGTTTAACCTGACCTTCACTCATGTAGTCTTCGCCCTTCTTTTCTTTATAAGGCGTAAACACCCGGTTTTGATTTGGCGCTGAATTTGCCATTTATAACTCCAATACTTTATTTTTTTATATAAATTTATTAAAAATCAACAGCTTACTAAATAAATTTGTTTGGTACGCAATAATGCGAGCGACTTTTTACCACAGAATGACCATACATTGCAAATTTTAAGGATATATCATATTCACCAGTTAGCCACTGTATCTGATTATATATATTATAGAATGAATCGTTTTACTATAAATAATAGTAATTTATGTGTCTTTAGATAAGTTTTTTGCGCTCTGGTTCACTGACAAACAAACGAAACAGTAAAGGAATGGCAAACAGCGTTAGTAGGCTTGAAAACGCTAGTCCACAAACGATAGCTGTGGCAACAGGCCCCCATATCAAAGATTTCCCACCCAGTCCCATTGCCAGTGAAGAAAGCCCGGCAATAGTGGTTAAGGTGGTTATTAGAATGGGGATAACACGACGCCTGGCGGCATATACAGTCGCATGTGTAATGCTCATGCCATCTTGTAGTCGCGTATTGGCGGCCGAAATAAGCACGATGGCAGCATTGACAGCAATGCCTGCGAGCGCTACAACCCCATACAAGGTGTACAGGCTTAACGGGTTGTTGGTAAGTAATAGTCCCAAGGTAACGCCGGTAAATGCCATGGGCACGGTTGATAAGATAATTAAAGGTTGAAAGTAACTTTTAAATTGTGTGCCGAGAATGGCGTAGATAAGCATGACGCCAAACAGCAATAAGATAAACATAGCGTTAATGCTTTCTTCGATGTCGTCGAGTTGCCCGCTAAAATTCAAGTCATTTTCGCTAAATTGATCCGCTATTTTTAACCAGTTTTCCTTTATTAACGTATTGGCTTCTACGGTGTTCATCTGGTTAGTATCGAGGTCAGCCTCAACAGTGATAGCACGGCGATAATTGTAGTGTCGAATATTACCCGGTCCAGCCGTGGTTTCGTTATCGAGAAAGTAACCAAGGGGGCGCGTGTCGCCATTGGGTAAGGTGATTTGTGTATACAGCAGCGCGTCGACGGTGTGAATATCGCGTTGTTTAGCTTTTACCCGTACTTTTAGCTCTTCACCCATATGTTGCATCGAGGCTACAACTTCGCCATCGACCAGCAGGCGTATATTGCGTGCAATATCAGAGGGTGTTAAGCCACTGTTTTGAATAGCGAACGTATTAAATACCAGATTAAGCTCGTTTCGTCCTTTGCTAGCATCATCGGTAATGTCTTTTATTGCTGGAATGTCACGTAAGATATTCTTCAACGCTTCGGTGGCGTTTTGTATTTGAGAAAGATTATCGCCACGTACTTTTATACTGATAGGTTTTGCTGTTGGCGGGCCACCGGCGAGACGAAAAAAAGAAATATTTATGGGCCCAGGATGATCAGTGATGACACTGCGCATTTCATCGAGCACCAAATCGACATGTCGGTAATTGCCGGTGCTATCGGGTTGTAGACTAATAAGAATCTGACCATAACTGTTGCCAAAAAAAGGTTCGGTTTCAGTAAACATTTGGCCAGCATAGCTGACCAGTGCGCGCGTTTCTTCGTCGCTTAATAAACTGCGTGCTACTTTCTCAATTTTTAACGTGGTGTCGAGCGTGTCTTCCAGGGTTGTACCTGGGGGCATTTCGATATTGACATAAAACTTACGGATAGGGTCACTGGCAAAAAAATCTACTTCAACCATTTCTGCCGCAATAGATGCGATAGCCAGGAAAAAGGGTAGAACAATAAGAACCATCGCACGTTTAGGGTAACGCATAACTTTAATTAAACTGCGTATATAGGTTATTTGTAGGCGATGGGTGAATCGTTGACGCCATAGCTGCATTTTTGATGGCTGCTTGAAATCTGTTTTCATCGCAATAATGTGTGCCGGTAACATCCAGAATGCTTCGATCAGACTAATCGCCAGGCCAATAGAGACGACCAGGGGTACCACCATCATAAATTGCCCCATGATGCCTGGCATTAACACTAAAGGTAAAAAGGCTGACATGGTGGTGAGTACTGCAGTGGTAACGGGTATGGCGACCTCGTTGAGTGCGCCAATGCAGGCGGTAAGGCGGTCAGCGCCTTTTGCCAGACGTTTGTAGATGGCTTCGACGACCACAACGGCATCATCGACCAACATACCTAGTGAAATAACCACGCCAAGTAAAACCATAATATTAAGCGTTTGATCGACCAGACTGATTACCCAGAACGTACCCGCCAGAATAAAGGGGATGCCAATACTGGTTAAAAAGGCAATCTTAATGCCCATAAAAAGCCAGGTAACGAGCAGCACAAAAAATAAGCCGACAAGCGCGTTGGTCTGCATGACATTAAGCGACTTTTTAGTAATTTCAGTGGCGTCGTCGATGAGTATCAGATGCACACCGGTATGGTCACTGTAAAGGTTTCTTTCGGCGATAAAAGTGTTGAGTCTTTCGACAAGGTCCAGGGTATTGGCTTTGGATTTTTTTGTGATGGCAAACAACACGCTAGGTTGATCGTTATAACTAACCCGTTGTCTGGGTTTTTCTCTGCCACGTTTGATTTCGGCGACTTCACTTAACGGCACATTGCCCTTAGCGGTAAGTATCGGCAGCTTGCCGAGCGTTACCGGAGATGCACTCGCGCCACGTAATCGAATAAACCATTCTTCAGACTGTACTTGTAAACTACCTGCGGAAGTGTCCTGATAATAACTTCGAATCGTGTCCGCTAAATCACTGGGTTTTATAGCGTAATGTTGTAGCTTTTGTGGGTCGAAAAATACCTGCAGTTCAGGGTCAGCCAGTGCGGTTGTGAGAACACGGTCTGTACCTTTAATATTTTCCAGTTGTTTTTTTATTCGCTCCGATTGCACACGAAGATTTTCATCGCTGGCTGCTGAGATAGCGACTAATGATGCTGTGGGGTATGCGTTGTCGGTGGTTATCTCAAAGATGAAAGGCGTATTGGCTTCATCAGGTAAGTCATCTTGTTTATTTTGAATCTCACGACGTAGATCGGCGATGCGTTTATCGAAAGTACGTTCTGAAAGGTTATTAAATCGTACCAATATATTGGAGATGCCTTCGCGACTGTTGCTGGAGACAAACTTTATATCCGAGATTCCTCGAATAACATCTTCAAGAGGATCGGTAATGCGTTTTTCAATATCGCTAGCAGAAGCACCTGGCAAGCTTGTGGTTATTTGAATCCAGTTAAAATTAATCGTCGGGTCCTGTTCGCGCGGTAAGTTTATATAACTAACCGTGCCGAGAATAAGAACCAGTATAAAAAACAGGTTAGCCAGTACATGGTTTTGCAGTAAGCGTTGATACATTTATTTATAAAGAAACATGCAATAGAAAAACATCAATGATCAGTGTTGTGTAATTTTGGATTAAATGAGCAGGTTTAAGGCTTAACAATGATAGCGTCTCCGTCTCTAACATTAAAACGACCTTTAGTAATAATTTGCGTTGCATCATCTAAGGTGATTTGTGCGGGTTGGCCTTCATCTGCATTTTCTATTTTAATAAATTTTGCGATGCCATTGTCCGCAATCATAATGCCGAGTTTTTTATCGCGTAATACGATAAAACGGGACGGTATCGAGGTCAGAGCTTCTTGCCATTTAACCTTACCTATACTGCCAGTAACCGCATGCTCATTAATGAAATTTAACCTTGCGATATGAGTACGTGTTTTTTTGTCAAGGATGGGTACGATATATTTAATTTCTAGCGCGTAGGACTTGCTGTCGTAGATAAACTGGTGGTTTTCCCCTTGTGTAAAACTGTCGAATAAACCATGGTTTATTTTTACCTCGACGGTATCGTTTGTTTTCGAGACAAGATGTAACAATACCGTGCCCGACTGAGTAAGTTCACCGATGCTGGCATGACGTTGCGTGATGTAACCATCGTAAGGGGCTTTGACCTGGCAATGGTCGACGTTAATCTGTGCCAGTTCGCGTGCGGCTTTTTTATTTTCGTGTGTGGCTATCAACCGATGTTCTTCGGCTTCACGTTGGTTATACAGTTGTTTTGAAATATTGCCCTGTTTGTTTAATTTTTTTGCCTGATTAAATTGTGTGATGGCGTGATTCAATTGTACATTTTCAGCCTTGAGAATGGCGTCAGCCTGCTTAAGCTTGAGTGTATTTTTACGGCAACCTAATGAAACCAGCAGATCATTTTTTTTGACTTCATGTCCGGTATCAACATGAAACACGGAAATGATGGCGCTAATCTGCGCGCTAATATCGCTATCTTGTGCGGCGGGTACAACACCACTTAAGGTGTGTGTAAGGTTGATTTTAATATCTTCGTAAGAGGACGTATTAACGTTTATTTTGTTACTACCTTCAGCATAGAGGCGGTTACCTGGTAGGCAAATAAACAAAATACAAAGACCGATACATAATACGCGAGCTTTGAAGTTAATCGGATTCGATAAGAGATTCCACATGGCTGAAAATGCTTCCGTTAGCTAGTCGGGTTTCGATTTTATCATCGATTTTTATTTGCTCAATAGAGGTAACGGCCTTACCTGAGCGATTGAGGGTAATTGAATAACCACGTTCAAGCGTCTGTAATGGGCTGATGGCGTGTAACGTTCTGGCCGTATTACCTAATTGTGATTTTTTGTGTGCGAATAAGTTCACGGTCGTCTGTTGCAGTCGGGCGGTTAAATATTGTACTGCTTGTTGTTTTTGCGTTAATAATAGCAAGGGGTTATGGGCGAAAAGTTTAGCTTTATGCGTTGCCAGTTTATTTTGACGCGTTGTCAGCAGAGCGTGACGAGAACGAAGCAAACGTTTGATTAGTTCATTGGTGCGCATCATAGAAAGGCGTATCTGGTTTTTTGGGTGTTGTTGTTTCAAACGACGCTGTAACCATTGCAGCTGTTCATGATGGCGTTCCACTTTGTTTTCCATCATCTGCTGTAAGCGTCGCTGATACCAGTCGAAAGACTGTAACCAAGTGTCGCCATCTGGCGTAACTGCTTCAGCTGCCGCTGTTGGCGTGGCAGCGCGGAAGTCGGCAACATAGACAGCAATGGTTACATCGACTTCGTGGCCGATGCCACTGACGATAGGAATGCTACAGTCGAAAATAGCCTGTGCCACGCTTTCCTCATTAAACGACCATAAGTCTTCCAGCGAACCACCACCACGTACCAGTAAAATGACATCACATTGTAGCTCGCCGGCAGCCACGTGCTCGTCGATGCATTTAATCGCGTTACAAATGGCTGGTGCGGATGCATGGCCCTGAACAGGCACAGCAAACAACTTTATAGGAATGGAAGGAAATCGTCGCTTAATAACACTCAGCACATCATGAATCGCCGCGCCTGTTTTCGAGGTTATGATACCAATAGATTCAGGTAACTCAGGTATCGCTTGTTTTGTTGTCTCGTCGAAAAGACCGGCACCAGCAAGTTTGGTTTTTAAGGCTTCAAACTGACGGCGCAAAGCACCATCACCTGCTTCTTCCATACGGTCGACAATCAGTTGGTAGTTGCCACGTGGCTGGTAAAGACTAACCTTGGCGCGCACCAGTACTTGATTACCGTTCTCGGGCAGAAATTTAAGCGTCCTGTTTCGCCCCTTAAACATCGCACAACTAACCTGTGCGTTACTATCTTTCAAACTGAAATAAATATGCCCAGATGCTGGCTGTGCCAGGTTAGAAATTTCACCTTCCACCCAAATCCAGGCAAACTCACTTTCTAGCAAGTTAGCGACAGATCGGTTTAAAGCACTGACACTAAATATGTCGTTTTTAGTCTTGGATAACATGATGTGATTTAACCACAAAAAAAGGTATTCTTACTAAGGTATTGTTAATACACGTGCAGTAACTGTTCGTATAATATTGAAGCATTCACGCCGCAGTAAAATAACGATGCAAAAAATGAAACGATAACAGGGTGGTATAGCTAAAACATAAACAATTATGGACAAATTTGACCGCATCTATGCATTACATGGCTTGCTTAGCAGAAGCAGGCATCCTGTTTCGATGGCTAAAATTTTAGAAGAGCTCGAATGCGCCAAAGCAACCGCGAAACGTATTATTGAACATATGCGACTGTTTCTGGATGCGCCGATTACTTATCAGCGGGAACACAATGGTTACGTTTACGATACACAAAGCGAGCATCCGTTTGAGCTACCAGGCATATGGTTTAACACATCTGAATTACATGCTTTACTAACTGCGC
>JAESSQ010000103.1 GCA_016764035.1 Gammaproteobacteria bacterium | reverse complement strand
TGTTCAGCCTTTTCTATTTTTATAGCTTCAACTTGTTGTCTGTTTTCGACAACTTTATTAATCATTTTGCTTTTGTTTCTTTTATCCATCCAGCTTCCCTTACTGGCATCTCTATTTTGTTGTCCATTTAATACATTTTGTTGCTGTTGCTGTATAGCATCATTAAGGCGATGTATAAAAAGTCTGTAGTCCTGCATCTGTATTGAAGATATACCTAAACTCATTGCCGTATTAAAAGAAGCCAGGTATTGATCGCGGTAGACGATTAATTCTTCTAGACGTTCCTCCTGTTTTTTTAGTTCGTTTAATACACTTCCATGAAGGCGTGCTGCCGAACGTTCGTTTTGTTTTGCAAGATTAGCAACGGGTTTTAACTTTTTTGAAGACTTGTGCATTGATGTAAACAAATATTAATCGTAATAGGTTTTATAAGTTTTTACTTTTTGATCATCAACAACATCTTTTTCTGGGCTGTCATAAAGGATGTCATCCGATTTTTTATCCATAGTAGAATTGAAATTTTTCAGTTCCTCTTTTAATTTAAGGTAGTGTTCATTTTTTCTAGTCCATATTTTTTTTGATTTTTCATGATTTTCATCACAGATATCGGACTGGTATTGACGTGTTTCAACAACAGTATCTAAATATTTAACCAATAATTGACACTCACGAATCTGCACGATGGATAAACCAGAGGTTTTGGCTGATTTTAAACCGCTAAGACATTCTTCCCGATAATCTAAACAGGTCTCAAGTTGTTCTCTTTGCTTTGTGGCCTTTTGCTCATCACTGTACATTTCATTATATGCTTTGGTTTCTTCCCTATGTGCTTTTTCAACCATGGTGCCTAACTGTTTTTTTTCGTCCATAATCTCTTTACTCATTATCACTCAGTGTTATCGAGCAAATTTATCAGCGAATTAATACTATCGTCATATGAAACGGATTCATTAGTATCTTGTTGTAAAAACTGTATGAACAAATCATTAAAATCTATTGCTTTATCAATCTCCGCATCACTTCCATATTGATATGCACCGATACTTATAAGGTCACGGTTACGTTGGTATATTGAGTATAATTTCTTAAAGCGTACCGCCGCCTGTTTATGTTCGTCTGTTACGATATCGTTCATCACACGGCTAACTGAAGCTTCGATGTCTATCGCTGGAAAATGTCCTGCTTCTGCGATTTCTCTGGACAACATGATATGACCATCAAGTACAGCGCGGGCAGCGTCTACTATTGGGTCGTTACTATCATCACCTTCTGCTAACACGGTATAAAACGCAGTAATTGAACCACCGTTGTCGCCATTGTTACCCGCTCTTTCCACCAATTGTGGTAATTTCGCAAAAACAGACGGTGGGTAACCTTTGGTTGCAGGCGGCTCACCTATCGCAAGTGCAATTTCTCGTTGTGCCTGTGCAAAACGTGTCAATGAATCCATCAACAACAAAACATTCATACCTTTATCCCTAAAATATTCTGCAATGGTTGTAGCTAACCAGGCGCCATGCATTCTCATCAACGGCGGACTATCTGCTGGACTAGCAACAACCACTGCTCGTTCTAGACCTTCCTCGCCTAAGATATTATCAACAAATTCTTTTACCTCACGGCCACGTTCACCTATCAATCCCACAATAATCACATCCGCATCGGTGTAACGCGTCATCATTCCTAGCAGTACACTTTTACCAACACCACTACCTGCAAACAGTCCTAATCTTTGGCCTCGCCCTACCGTTAACAATGCATTTATTGCGGTCACACCAACATCAAGCGGTTTATTTATCGACCATCGTGCAAGTGGATTACTCGGAACACCCGCTAACGGTAGACTGTGTTTACATCGAATTGCACCCTTTCCGTCGAGTGGCTTTCCTGCTGCATCGATAACCCGACCCAACAGGTCATCACCTACTTGTGCTTTGTACATACCTTTTCCAGGTACCACGCGAGCATCAGGCACCAAGCCTGTAATATCACCTGTTGGCATCAAGTACAGTCGCTCTCCTGAGAAACCAACCACCTCTGCTTCCACATCGCCTTCAGCAGATGACACTACACAACGTGCACCAACAGCGGCATGACAGCCAATCGTTTCTAATGTTAAACCAACCATACGGTTAAGTTTACCTTCAACGGTAAGTGGTATTTTATGTTCAACTTTTGTACGATGTTTTTGTAAAAGCTCACACCAGATAGAACTTCGGCTGTATTGTTGATCTTCTTTATTAAGCATTGATGTTATCCAGCATTATTTTTCTTAATTGCGTTCATCACCCATAACTTCTGCAATGACGGCATTTAAACGACTTTCTACGGTAGCATCTATACGTGAGGATTTTGTTGATACGCGACATCCACCACGTGTTAATAAGGGGTCGTCTATAATTTTCCAACTTGATGGTAGGTCAGGATTAATTAATGATTTACGAACGATTGCAGCATCTTCAGGATGTAAATCAAGTGTGGCTTCAGCTGGTGTCTCTGGCAACATACTCAAGGCTTCTTTTGTTACAGCGATTATTTCATCGGGTGATGTTTTCAGTTCACGCCTTACCAACTGCCTAACCATGGCAATACATAACTGTGCCATTTCGTCGACCACCCTGTCGTCTAAATCAGGTAATGGCATAATTAATGTCGCCATTAAAGAATGAAGGTGTGTTACATGTTCATTTACTTCCTGTTGCCCCTGTGCCAAACCCTCCATATAACCTTTTGCATATCTTTTTTCATATGCTTGTTGTCGTATTTTCGTCTGTTGATCTCTATGTGTAACCTGTGCTGTATCTGTCAATTTATAATCAAAAGCTATTTCCTCTGAAACATTTAAATCAGGAGCACGCCATGGCGTACAATTAATCGGCGCCTTTTCATCCAGAACACTAGACATATTCTTCTTCTCCTTTTCCGCCTAATGATATGTCACCTGCATCAGCCAGACGTGTGGCAATGGCAAGCACCTCTTTTTGTGCATCTTCTACTTCTTTAAGTTTCACGGGACCTTTTGCTTCAAGATCCTCACGCATCATGTCAGCAGCTCTTGATGACATATTACTGAATATTTTTTCTTTGATAGCGTCATCGGCCCCTTTTAATGCGACGATAAGTTGTTCAGACTGGACATCACGTAATATCGTCTGCATACCTTTATCATCTATATCAATTAAATTTTCGAAAACAAACATCTTGCCCTGAATTTCCTCGGCCAATTCTTGATCGTGCTCAGTAATTGCTTCAGTAATACTAGCTTCAGATGCACCATCCATAAAATTAAGAATATCCGCAGCCACCTTGACGCCACCAGCACCGGAGTTTGATACAGATGTACTACCAGAAAACTGTTTTTCTAGTACTTCATTTAATTCAAGTAATGCCGCGGGCGGAACACCATCGAGTGTCGCTATGCGCATTAATACATCTGCACGGGCACGTTCGGGTAAATGTCCTAATATTTCTGCTGACTGATCGCTATCTAAATACGAAAGCACAATTGCTGTAATTTGTGGATGTTCATTTTTAACGACTTCGGCAACAGCACGCGGGTCCATCCATTTTAATGATTCAAGACCCTTTGAATTTTGCGTGGTAAGTATGCGGTCGATTACACCACCGGCTTTATCTTCACCAAGTGCATTGGTAAGCATTTTTCTAATATATTCATCTGAATCAACACCAACACCTGATTGACTGCTTGCGGTATCGACAAATTCACTAACAACAGTATTAACTTTTTCATTGGATACATTTTTTAGTGAGGCCATGATTTGACCCACTTTTTGTACTTCTTTGGGATCCATATGCTTGAGTACTTCTGCAGCATTGGCTTCACCGAGACTCATCATAAAGATTGCAGCACGTTCTGGCCCTGATATTTCTTTAATATCTATCGGAATATCAGCCATCTGCTTCTACCCATGTGCTCATAACCTGGGCGACACGTTTAGGATCTTCTTTTACCATGGTGCTAGCCATATCCATTAATTGTTGACTATTGCTAGGGTTTTTATTGGTTAAGGTTAAATGATCTTCACCGGCGGGAAGGTGCTCTACTGAGTTTCCTGCAGAAGAAGCTAAAGCAATTGCTGTATTTTCACCTTGTTTGGAAAGATTACTAAGCATCGGACGTAACACACCAAACGCTATAAGTATTACGATGAGCCCACCTATTACCTGTTTAGCTAAATCTAAAACCCACGCCTGTTCCCATAATGGGATTTCAGGTAAAGGCTCAACTGCCTCTGGTAACTGAAATTGCGTATTGACGACATTTATTGTATCTCCACGCTCTTCATTAAAGCCAACGGCTTCTCTTACAAGTTCGGATACATATTTTAATTCTTGTTCAGTTAGTGGTTCTCTTGTCACTTTACCTTTTTTGCCAACTACCGAGCGATAATCAACAATGACGGCAACAGATATACGTTGCAGTGTTGTTGGTGATTTTCTTATATGACTAATTGTTCGATCAATTTCATAGTTACGTAAGGCACGTGAAGAATTATTTACTGTTGGCGAAGATGCAGTCGCTGAGGTATCTACTTCTGTACTACCACCTGCAGGTGCCTGGTTACTTAATGCACCAGGTATGCCAGCCACTGCTGCCAGACTAGAATTTTGTTCAAACAATTGTTCACTTCGTAGTGCTTTTTGTTCAGGTAGATAACTTTCTTTTGTTTCTTCAAGTGAGGTGAAATTAATATCCGCAACAACTTGTGCACGAACACCTTCGACACCAACAATAGGGCTAATTATATCGAGTATGCGTTTTACGTAACGATCTTCTAATTTTCGTGTGTAGTCGAATTGCGTACTACTGTTTGACATTGATGACTCGCCACCTTTACTGCTCAACAACCTGCCTCTATCATCGGTAACCGTCACATGCTCTACATCTAGCCCTGGTATGCTAGATGCAACGATGTTGACAATACCCGCTGTCTGCATATCGTTTATCGTCATGCCAGGGTATAAATTCAATACAACGGAAGCCGATGGACGTGCACTCTTACGTGCAAAGGCTGATTGTTTTGGAATGGCCAAATGAACACGAGCACTTTCAATAATTTTCAACATACTTATTGTTTGTGCTAATTCACCTTCAAGCGCACGTTGATAACGCGCTTTTAATAAGAAACTATTACTACCTAAGCCGGGGCTTTTATCCAGCATTTCAAAACCGACATCACTACCGACGCGAGTTCCGGTTGCCGCCAGTTTCATTCTAGCCTGTTGTAATTTATCAGCAGGCACTAAAATACCCGCATTAGATGCATCAAGTTTGTATTCAATTCCAGAGGTATCGAGTGCACGCGTTATCTGTGACAAATCTTTAGCGTTAAGATTACCGTAGAGCATGCTGTAGTTCGGTGTTTGAGACCATAACGCAACCGTTACACCAAGTGCCACACTAACAGCTAAACCAATCATTAAGCCTAATTGACGTAATGCTGGTAATGAACCAAAACCTTGTGCCTGAACTGCGATATTGTCTGCTTCTATGATTGCCATTTTTTTACCATTATTTAATATAATTTGTAAATTATCTAAAATCTAAAATTCGAATGAATACCTTGAACTACACCTGCATATTCATAACTTCTTTGTATGCAGATACCAGGTTATTTCTTACTTGCGTCATTGCTTGAAACGAAACATTAGCTTTTTGTATAGCAACCATGACTTCACTAAGGTTTACATTTGGATCACCAAGTTCAAATGCTGTAGCCATACTTGCTGATGTTTGCTGAGTTTCATTAACTTTGTTGACTGAATCTTTTAATAACTGTGCAAAATCGGGTTTGGCAACATCGGTTGCTTCTGCCATTGGCGTTTTAGTTTCTGCCATTGAAGCCATATTGCGCATTTGATGTAAAAGTTGATTTATTTCTAAGTTACTCATAATTAATACCTGTTATAAATTTTTATTACATTTGTTAAATACATTAAATGATGAAATTATTCTTTAAATACTTCAGTTACTATATCGGCATGTATAAACAAAACTTATTGATAATCCCCGATTGATACCTTGCACTTATGTTGTATTATCAGACAGGAAGTGGAACTCCCGCATCGCGCATTCTTGCCAACTTATAACGTAATGTTCGTGGACTTATGCCTAATTTTTCAGCAACTTCTTTGCGACTGTTTCGCGTATTTAATGCCGATATAATCAGGTCATGTTCACGAACCTTTAAGTCGTTATTTAACCCGCTATCTTTAGACGTGGACTCTTCATGATTTATGTTATTTGTAGCATTATTTATAAGTTCATATTGAATGTCCGTATCATTAATAACGGGCCCAGTTTTCAAAATTAGTGCACGTTGTATAACGTTATCCAGTTCCCGAATATTTCCTGGCCAATCATGCATTTTTAACGCACGTTGCGCACTGATAGAAAAGTTAACTTTATTGGTTTCATTCGAATGTGTCGCTAACATTTTGTTTGCAATGGGTAAAACGTCATTAATACGATCACGTAACGGTGCGATATTTAGTGGGAAAACATTAAGACGATAAAATAAATCCTCCCTGAATGTCCCATCGATAACAGCTTGTTGTAAATTTCTATTTGTTGTCGCAATAATTCGTACGTCTAACGCAATAACTTTATTGCCACCTAGTCGTTCGACTTCTCGTTCTTGTAGAACACGTAGTAATTTGACCTGTAAACCGAGATCCATTTCTGTAATCTCGTCGAGTAATAAAGTACCACCCTGTGCTTGTTCAAACTTTCCAGCCCTAGATTTATAAGCGCCTGTGTAAGCACCTTTCTCATAACCGAATAACACAGATTCCAACATGTTTTCTGGAATGGCCGCACAGTTTATTGCTATGAAAGGACCTTTAGATCGGTTTGAATTTTCATGGATAAATTTCGATATCACCTCCTTACCGACACCAGATTCTCCACATATCATGACTGTCACATCTGTTTGTGCTACTTTTTTAGCCACTTGTGATAGTTGAATACTTTTTTCATCAACAGCTATTAAACCATTCTTTATTTGATTTTCATTTTCTTCAGTAACATTTTCAATAGACACTTTTTCATATTGCTTCACGACACATGTACCGTTTTCTATTGTTTCAGGCACAATGTATCGTTGAACCATTTCTATAAGATCATTATGATCAAATGGCTTAACAAGGTAATCTACAGCACCATCGTGTATTGCATTCACCGCATTACCAATTGTTCCATAAGCGGTCATTAAAATAACTGGAAGTTGCGGATATAAGCTTCTACACTTCACAAGTAATGCATGTCCGTCCATTGGTTTCATCTGAACATCACTAAGTACAAGTGCAATATCAGCGTTATCTTGCAGTATTTTCAGAGCCTGTTCGGCTCCTTCGGCTAAGACAACTTCAAAATTATCCATACTCAATGTTTTACCTAATATTTCTCTTAGAGACGGGTCATCTTCAACGATTAAAATACTATTACCTACTGGCAACGTTCCACGATGAGTGCGGGCCCTGTCATTACTTCTAAAGCTCACTTGATTCATATCACTATCTCCTGCTTATCTTTTGTTTGATGGAATGTATCTCCCTGAGATGCATTCATTATGTTTTTATTGTTTGTTGCACTTAGGTTACTCGGTAATACCCCGGTGTTATGCACGCCTGTAAATTTCATTATAAATTCACTACCGACACCTTCTTTTGACACTACTTCTAATTCACCACAGTATCGATTGACTGTTGCATTAACAACGGAAAGACCAAGACCTGTACCGCTTGTATGCGTTGTAAAAAATGGTTCTAATACCCTGTCTCTTATCTGTTCAGACATACCACAGCCATTATCTTTAAACGATAACTGGAATTGTTTACAATCATTAATATATGCATTAATACTTATTTCTGTAACATTATTGCTATCGACACAATTGTTTAATTCACCACATGCTACAAGCGCATTATCTATGATATTTTGAACAGCACTCAAAAGTGCATCATGATTTGCCTGAATTCTGAAACCCCTTAAATTTTCGTTAATATTTATTGTGATGTTTTTAGTTCTACTGTCTTCATGAATAATATTTTTCAGCTTATGCATAAAATCGTAAGCATTTAAATATTCAGATTCTGATAAATCACCTCGTGCAAAGAGCAACATATCATTAACCATTCTTTCTAGGTGATAGAGTCTATCTCTAGCTTTTTTCGCAAAGGAAATACGTTCTTCAGTATTATTTTTAGGATGATTTAAAGCAGAAATATAGAGTAATGCCGATGCAAGTGGTGTACGAATTTGATGTGCAAGACTAGCAATCATTTCACCCAGGGAACTTAATCTTTTTTGTCGATTAAGTTCATTTTGCAAACAACGCGTTTCTGAAATATCTGATAGTAATATTATTTTCCCAGAACCTGCTTTTATGCTGCCTTCAACTAATGGACGTATAGAAATATTTATATATCGTCCTTGCCAGTCACCATTTCGCAGTTGCACTTCATCACCATTAATCAGCAGTGACTCTCGAGCGACATAGTCCCATTTTTTATTTATAAGGCAGTCTTCGCCTGTTTTATTCATTAGCATTAAACGAGCTATCGGATTCGTTTGTGTAACATTATTGTCTGAATCGAGTACTACAACGCCAGCAGGTAGAGCATCCAGTAATCCCTCTAACTTTATTGCCAACACCTTTTTTTCTGCGAGTTCAGTTAAACGTTCATTACGTGATTCAGTCAATTCAACCGTTAATCGTGAAACATGGCCTTCTAACTCACTATACGAACGTGATAACTTCTCAGATAACTGATTGAATAGTTGAAATGCATTTTCCAATTGCTCGCCAATAAACTGCTCACCACTTTGTTGGTTAACCGTTGAATACAGTTCTTTTAAATTGTCTCGATTGTTCATATAACGATACTCGGTTCTTTCTATCATCGTTAATACATTGAGCAATGTTCATGCCTATTGTTGATTTCTATTTCACATCAATGACTTAGTGTGTAAACAAATGTAAACGCCAAACTTACGTCATAAATACTATTGCACATGTCAGCAATATGTCACATTCACAAAGATTGTTTTTCATTGCTATCTATATGGTTACTTCGCTTACTTTCACTTAAGAAAAACGCTTTCATAGTCGATGATTAAGTTAGAGATTATGGATAAAATTATGGCTTTATATTCAATTGACAAATTAATCGATGAAACAAGACGATTAGCTGCAGAATTTAAAAGTACTACAGGCACAATGCTTCCTGTATCTGGAGAAATCGCTCGTTACGATGTATCTAAAAAACTTGATTTAACACTTAACGATAATAATTGTAGTTATGATGCTGTAGGTAACGGTATTCGTGAAGGACAACGTGTATTGATTAAAAGTCGCGTAATCGGTGAGAGCATTAACTCTAGCCATCGAATTGGACAGTTAAATACTGATGCAAACTGGGATATTGTTATTGTTTCATTGATGAATAATAAATTTGAACCACTTGAGATATACCAGTTAAATAAAAAGCAAGTTATTCATGCCTTAACAAAATCTGGTATGAAACGTAGTAAGCGTGGTGCTATTTCAGTAGCAAAATTTAGAATTATTGGTGAACTTCTATGGACAAACGAAAATGGTATAGAAAGTCATAATAACTCACAAAAATATTATCGTTAACATTTTATTATAAATAATATCACCGTTGCATACGTTGGAACTAAGACATGAATAAAATACAACTTGAAGAAGAAATAAATAGTACGCCAACCTTACCAACGATTCCAGAGGGTGTGTCACATCTTCTGCAGGCATTAAATCATGGTGATATACATTTTACTCGTTTAGCTAAAGAGATTGAAAACTTCCCAAGTATTTCAGTAAAAATTATTGCCGTATCTAATTCCGCATTGTTTGCACCCATTTCTCCTATTAGCAGTCTTTTAGAAGCATGTACTCGATTAGGTCTAAATAATGTTCGTAGTATATCTTTTGCACTTTCTATATCATCAATTTTTGATGCTTCGCGTTGCCCTGAATTTGATGCAAGAATATTCTGGAGAATGGCCTTACTTAACGCAGAATCAGCAAGTGTATGTGCAGAAGATACTAATGATATCGATGTACAATCTGCACGCACGACCGGTCTCTTATACAATCTTGGTTTAATATGGCTTGCCTACTATAAACCCGAGGAAACAGGTAGCGCCATTACTACTTCACAAAGTGACGAAAACGTTTCATTATCTGAGAGTTTACAAAATGAAATGTACAGCGATCATCATGTAACGGGTGGCATGTTAGCCCAGGCTATGGGGCTACCAGCACAGACGATAAATGCTATTACAATATCGCATAATAATATCTCAGATAAATTTACTGCTATGGACATAAATATGCACCATGCTCATAAATTGGCAGAAAATACAATACTTGTTACGAGTTTGTCTGATGAGGAGATAGCTGAATACAGCGATGATAAAAATTTAATGAAAATGATAAGTCGTTTAAAAAATATTGATGCCATTGCTGAGTCTTTATTTAGCCTCAGTAATTAGTTAAATTTTATTTAAGCAAGAGCCATACTTGAAATAATTTATTTTCAGACTGCATTGGAACCAATACAAATTACGCCATATGTTTAGCATAGGCATTTACAGCAACTTTTCCTTTCTCTAGCCCGACCAGGCTTTTAGTCACATGGTCACGAGCTTTACTTGCTAATTCTTTGATTCTTTCATTTACCTTAAGAAGGTTCTGCGTAGCTGCAACCACAGTTTCGTCATGCGGATCTATTTTTACGGAAAAATAATCTTCGATTAGTCGCTGACGTATTGATTCACTTACAGTTAGTTTTTCCCAATTACCCGCCTCAGCATCTTTAAGCATTTGCTTGTTATGCGACAGAAGCTCAGTTAATTTATCTATAGTAACTATATTCATTATTGTTTTTGACTACTACACCGTATGTAAGATTGTTTAGTTTCGATTAATAATTAATTCGTTATGACTGTTATATTTGTACCGGTACGAAATATACACTTATCTAATAAATATTTACTTATTCTTAATACCCATATTTCTGATTTCTACGGGTATAGCATCCCAGCCAGCTTTAATTTCTCTTAATAAACTTGAAACTTCATCCAATATACTTACATCACTGTGTATATTTGCCTGTAATAACTGTCGCTCCATATAATCATATAAACGATCTAAATTTTCTGCCATATCTCCACCGGCTTCTTTATTTAAGCTAGACCTTAAACCGCCAATTATTGCAATAACCTGACCTATAGTTTCACCTTTTTTTGTTGTATCACCACGTTTTAACATTCCCGAAACTCTGGCTATTTTTTCAAGTGCCCCTTCTAATAACATCTGAACAAGTCTATGAGGGCTTGCATCTGTCACACCAGAATATTTATTAACCTGGGTATATGCATCTATATTTCTTCTTGCTGTTATTTGCACCATTAGTCTCCTATGTTTACATCTGTTATCTATAATATCGACAGTACTAGTATCGACTTTAAAGAATATAAAATATAAATTTTATTATTGGTTATTAAGTCTTAAATTAGGTAGCTGCGCTAGTTGCGATGTTAAAAACTGACTTGTGCTTTGAAATTGTGACACTAAAATATCTAATGCTGAAAATTGCGCGCGATATCGTGCTTCAACAAGAAGAAGATTTCTCTCAATTGATAGCTGTCGATCCGATAACGCATCAATGCGTAGGTTTAAACCTTCTGTTCTTGTACTTATAAAACCATTGCTGCCAACCCAATTGTCAGCAAGTGTCGATAAGCGATTCGCAAAGCCATCATCCTCTGCTGAAAATAATAGTGCTACATTGCTATAACCCGTTTCAAGTGCTGTGGTTAATGTTTCAGAATCTAAAGACATGACACCGTCTTTATCAATACTTAAGCCTATATCAGTAAGTGTACTTAAACTGCTGGTACTCACTGAGCTATTTAATATGTTCTTTACCTGGGTTTCAATCGACAACAATATGTTGTCTGTGCCCAACGCTCCCGAACGCTGGCTTTGTATCGAAGAAATTAACGTGTTATATGCTGTTGCGAATGATCTCACCTCTGCTTCTGTTCCGCCGGTATCGCGTGTTATAGAAAGTGTTGATGTGGTACCAACTTCTGCACTGTTTAATTCAAATGTAACGCCTGAAATTACATCACTAATGGTGTTTTTGAATCGTGTAATAACAAATCCATCGATAATAAATTCAGAATCAAGCAGACTAGTATCACCACCAATATCATTAAGCGTTTGCAGACCAAGCGTCGCTGAATTGATGGTACCGCCATAAGATAATGTCAATGCATTGACTGAGCCTATATCATCTGAGGTTAAGATTAATTTTTGTAAATCGTTATCACCATTAACCAAAGCGGCTCTAACACCAGGATTATTTTCATCATCATTTATAGCATCACGAATTTCAGTTAATGTTTGCGATGTACTTAGATCAACAGTGATAATATCTGCTATGTCACTACCAACTTGAATGGTTAATGAGTCGCCAGCTGTTCCGCCAAAAGTATCCGTTGACAATATCTCATTCGATGCCATCTTATGAAACTCAGCCAAACGTATTACTTCGACATCGAAGTTGCCAAAATCGGGGTTATCTGTAGAGGTGATATTAATGAGTTCAGAATTTGTACTGCTGGTTTTAAATTTATCCAGTGCTGTGACACTGTTTAAATCTTCCATGGAAGCTTGAAAGGATGAAATGCCTGCTATGAGTTCACCGTAGGCACTTATTTGAGTTGTATAAAGTTGCTGCTTTCCAGCGATAATTTGTAGTGGTCGCCTTTCAACGGCCATCAAACCATCAATGATACTGGCTACATCTAGTCCTGAACCGATACCTGCAGAAGATAGTGTTGGCATGCGTTACTCCACTGTTAATAATTAGAAATTAGTCTCATATTCACTTAAAATACTCTAGTCAACGGACATATATGTAACAAGCAAGTTCGATGCCAAGCTAGACGAATTTATCGAAAATCTCTAATACTTCGCCTTCTTGAAGCCTGCTTGC
>JAESSQ010000102.1 GCA_016764035.1 Gammaproteobacteria bacterium | reverse complement strand
TTTATCTATCTTATTAAAAATAATCGTTACGCCAATATGCTCTGGAACATCATGTATTAAGGCATGGTGATTGTGGTTAATAGCCACAGTATTTGTATCATTGATATCAACAACAAATAGAACACGGTCTGCTTTTTCTATCATTTTCTTCGCGCGTTTAACACCTTCCTGCTCAATCACATCATCACTTTCGCGTAAGCCTGCGGTATCAATAATGTGCAAAGGTAGGCCATCGATCTGTATATGTTCGCGTAAGATATCGCGCGTGGTGCCTGGAATATCGGTAACGATAGCTGATTCCTGACCGGCTAATTGGTTCAATAGACTGGACTTGCCTGCATTGGGTTTTCCGGCGATAACAACCGTCATGCCTTCTTTTAGTAGGCGTCCTTGTTGTGCAGACGTTTTCACCTCAGCCAGTTTTTGGCTGACCTCTTCAAGCTTATTGGCAATGGCATCATCGGCTAAAAAATCAATTTCTTCTTCAGGAAAATCCAGTGCAGATTCAACATGAATGCGTAACTGTGTTAATTGCTCGACTAATTGGTGAATGATTGCAGAAAATTCACCTTGCATGGAGCGCATCGCCGCGCGTGCAGCCTGTTCACTGTCTGCAGCAATTAAATCGGCTATGGCTTCTGCCTGTGTGAGATCTATTTTATCGTTTAAAAAAGCACGTTCGGTAAACTCGCCAGCGCGTGCTGGTCGAACATCACTTTGCAAGATTTCTTTTAACAGGATATCTAGAACTACCGGGCCGCCATGGGCATGAAACTCGATGACATCCTCACCGGTGAAAGAGAACGGTTTTTTGAAATAGAGGGTTAGTCCACTGTCGATGATGGTTTTATTTTTATCTGAAAAATTACCGTAATGTGCGAAGCGTGGCGCTGGACATAAACCCGAAACTTTCTCTGCGACAGCCACTGCCTGTGGGCCTGAAACTCGAATAATACCAACACCACCCTGACCTGATGGCGTTGCAATCGCGGCGATGGTATCGGTATTCATTTTTAGGGGTTATTAAATTATCAGTATTTAATTTGCTGTTCGGCTACCTACAATTTAATCTTGCTCGGAAGCTCCTTAGCTGTTTTCTATGCGTTTAGTTATCACATATTGTTGTGCGATAGATAAAATATTATTGACCACCCAGTAAAGCACCAAGCCAGACGGGAAGAAAGCAAACATGATAGTAAACGCAAACGGCATTATCTGAAATATTTTTTGCTGCATGGGGTCAATCGGTGCAGGGTTTAATTTCTGCTGAATGAACATAGATATCCCCATCAATACCGGCAATACAAAGTAGGGGTCTTTATCCGTTAGGTTGGTTAACCACAAGGCAAATGGTGCATGGCGCATTTCCACGCTTTCTAACAATACCCAATACAAAGATATAAACACCGGCATTTGAACGAGAATTGGGAAACAGCCGCCCATCGGATTTATTTTTTCCCGTTTATACATGTCCATCATCGCCTTGCTCATGGCCTGGCGATCATCTCCAAACTGTTCCTTCATTTTTTGTATGCGTGGTGCTACTTTGCGCATTTTTGCCATCGATTTATAACTCATCTCTGACAGTTTATAAAAAACAGCTTTTACCGTGATGGTCAAAAAGATAATAGCCCAACCCCAATTACCAAATATGTCGTGAAACATATTCAATAACCAGAATAAAGGTTTAGCAAAAATGGTGAGTATGCCGTAATCAACCGTAAGATCTAAACCAGGTGCTATCTCTTCCAGTTTATTCTGCAACTTAGGGCCGACAACCAGACGCGATGTTATTTCACCTGTTTGGCCGGCTTCGATGGTAATTGCCGACGTGCGTGCACCTAACGTATAATGGTCTTTTCCACGATTATAGCGACTAAAGTATAGGTTTTCCTTACCTTCTTCAGGAATCCATGCGGCCAGAAAATAATGTTGGATCATGGCTAACCAGCCATCTTGTAACTGGTAATTTAAATTTTGTTCTGCAATATCATCAAAATCATATTTTTCGTATTTGATTTCTTGATCAAAGACCACACCACCTGTATAAGTGTGGATAAACACATTGCCATTAACCTCAACCGGACGTGAACGGGTTATCTGCATATAATCACTGCCACTCCAGTCTTGCTGACCGGCGGTAATGAAATAATCTACGTTAATGACATAGTTATTACGTTTAAAGGTTAAAACCTTTTTAACCGTAACGCCTTCATCATTTTGCCAGTATAACGGTACTGTAATTTCATCCTGGCCTTCTGCCAAACGATATTCACTTCTTTCACTGCTATAAACAGCATTATGAGAAGGTGCTGAATCTGCGTTTACAGAAACCAGGCCTGACTGAGCAATATAGTAATTAACTGCTGCGTCATTCATCAATACCAGATTTTCTTCGGGTTTATCTGCTGTTAATGAATACTTTCGTAATACTGTGCGGCGAATATCACCACCTTTGGTATCAATCTCAATCTCAAGCACATCTGTTATAACTTTTATGCGTACACTATTTGATGCGGATTGATTAATTACAGGTAACAATGTTTGCTTGCTATCCGTATTACTGACAGCCATGGGTATATCTTCAACGGCTGCAGTTACACCATTATTTTCATTCGCTTGTACCGTTACTGACTCAGGTTTTGGGCCATAATCCATCTGCCACTGCGCCCAAATCATATAAATAATAAAGAAAAGGGTGAAATATAAAAGTATACGATGATTCATTAGGGTTAATTCCAAAAATTATTCTTTTATAGATTTATTTAAGGTAAACGACGTTGGAACAGGATCATGACCACCACTATGCCAGGGGTGACAACTAAATATTCGACGTACCGATAAAATAAGGCCTCGAAAAAAACCGAAGCGTTGAAAAGCCTCGATTGAATATTCAGAGCATGTTGGACTGTAGCGACAACTAGGTGCTAAATAGGGGCTGATAACATATTGGTAAGTACGAATCAAAAAAACCATCGCCTTTGTTATAATTTTATGCATTGTTTAATTAGTCGCTGCCAGTGTTGTTGCAATGAATCAAATAACTGTTGATTCGACGCTTTTGCGCATTGCGAACCGGCCAACACAATATAATCAGCATGGTACTTTTCACGTGTTAATCGAAAACTTTCTCGAGAAATACGCTTTAGCCGATTTCTGGCTACCGCCAGCTTTACCCTTTTCTTTGTAAATGCCAAACCCAGGCGTGCGTGTGATAAATTATTTGGACGAGCCAACACCGTAAAATAACGATCTGAGGAACGTACGGGTTCATCAAAAACCTGTTTATAATCAATGGCTTTTAACAGCTTGGCATGTTTAGGTAAACATGCCTGAGACATGGTTTTTTCCTATCCGTTTAATAAGTAAAAAAGTACGGTAGCAATTTAATAATAATAAATACTACCGTGTGGTTTTTATATTAAACAGTTAAGCTATGACGACCTTTAGCACGACGTGACTTTAATACTCTACGGCCACCAACGGTACGGCTACGAGCGCGAAAACCATGTGTTCTTGCTCTTTTTAAACAACTTGGTTGAAATGTTCTTTTCATAACTAAATCCAATAATATCAATGTTTCGGCGAACCGCGCATTTTACGTACTACCGCTGCTTTAGTCAAAATATAATTTAGTTACTTACCAATTATTATTTGTTACGCTTAAAACCAAATATGCCATTATAATAAAACAACTATATGCTGTTCTCTTGTGGATAAGTCACATTAACCGGTATAGAATCAGTTCCCCCTAAAAGACATTTAGAATTATTTTCATATTACTGCAATAATTCTTTCGAAGAAAAGAGGTTAATCTGAGTGAGCAAAAAAATATGGCCCAATTGCTTACAAAGATTAGAAACAGAGCTTTCTGACCAACAATTAAATACCTGGATACGACCGCTTCAAATTATTGAAGAAAACAACCACATCAAATTGTTAGCACCTAATCGTTTTGTACAAGACTGGGTAAAACAAAATTTTCAGGACAAAATACAATCTATCTTGTCAGATATAGACCCTGAGCAAACAACACAATTATCTATTGAAATTGGTAGTCAAAATAAAACCAATGAAGCACCACCCATCACAAATACAACACACTCAACAGAAAAATTTACCACTTATCATAAAACTACAATCAAAAAGCCACTGGTTGAGCATAATTTAAACCCGGCCTTTACCTTTGATAATTTTGTTGAAGGAAAATCAAACCAACTAGCAAAAGCGGCTTCTATTCAAGTAGCTGAAAACCCTGGAACCGCCTATAACCCTTTGTTTTATTATGGAGGTGTAGGCTTAGGTAAAACACATCTAATGCATGCTGTTGGTAATATGATGCTTAAACACAAACCAAATGCACGTATTACCTACATACATTCTGAACGTTTTGTTGGCCACATGGTAAAAGCCTTACAACATAATGCCATGGACGCGTTTAAACAACACTATCGCTCACTCGATGCCATTCTGGTTGACGATATACAATTCTTTGCCGGTAAAGAGCGTTCTCAAGAAGAGTTTTTTCATACTTTTAATGCCTTGTTAGAAGAAGGTAGTCAAATTATTTTAAGTTGTGATCGTTACCCAAAAGAAGTTGAAGGTTTAGAAGAAAGATTACGCTCTCGTTTTGGCTGGGGCTTGCCTATTTGTATAGAACCGCCAGAACTAGAAACAAGGGTGGCCATTTTGCAAAAAAAGGCAGAAGAAGCAAACATTGAACTCCCTAGTGAAGTTGCTTTTTTTATTGCTAAACGTATACGTTCAAATATACGTGAATTAGAAGGCGCTTTTCGCCGAGTGATGGCAACAGCTAACTTTACTGGCAGTAGTATCACGCTTAATTTTGCAAAAGAAGCGTTACGAGACTTAATTGCACTACAAGAACGCACAATAACGATCGATAACATTCAAAAAACCGTTGCTGAATACTACAAAATAAGAACCTCTGATTTACACTCGAATAGGCGAAGCCGCTCTATAACACGACCCAGGCAGCTAGCCATGGCATTATCAAAAGAATTAACAAATCATAGTCTGCCTGAAATAGGCGCTGCTTTTGGTGGGCGTGACCATACCACCGTGTTACATGGTTGCAGAAAAATTGCCGAATTAAGAAAATCGGATAATAAAATTGATGAAGATTATAAAAACATGATTCGCGTGTTAAGTAATTAATTACTAATCATGCCAAAACATTACGATATACACACTTTATTAACAATTTATATACGTATGTTAAAAGTAAATTAATAAGTTGTTAATAAGGTGTTAAATAACTATTAAAAGGGTGTAAATAAAAACACCCTATAACTTTATCCACAATTCATTGACAGGAATAACGCCCTTAATAAGCATTTTATAAAACCATATTAACAATATAAAGTATTGATTTAAATGGTATTTTTAAACATATCCACAGAATATAGTGGAACATAATAATAACAATAAGATATATATAAAAAAACTAATTAATATATAGGTACTACATGAAATTTCAGATTGAAAAGGAAACGCTGCTAAATCCCTTACAGCAAATTATTGGTGCTGTAGAAAAAAGACAAACCATGCCAGCACTTTCAAATGTTTTAATTAAAACAACTGAAAATTCATTAACATTAACAGCCACCGATCTTGAAATAGAATTAGTTAGTCAAATTAATATCATTATTGATGAACCAGGTGAAATCACGGTTCCTGCTCGTAAATTACTTGATATTTGTAAATCTTTACCCAATGAGTCACAAATAACTTTTTCTGTTAAAGCTAAAAAAGCACTCGTAACATCAGGGCGTAATCGTTTTACGTTAACAACACTACCTGCTAAAGATTTTCCAGCACTTGATGCAATTAACAGTATTTATGAATTTGAAATAACACAAGAAAAACTACACGATATTATTGATAAAACAGCGTTTGCAATGGCACAACAGGATGTGCGTTACTATCTAAATGGTCTTATGTTAGAAATAAGTGCTAATTATTTACGAGCTGTCGCTACAGATGATCACCGATTGGCGTATTGCGAAAAAGAAACCCATGCTGATATAGCTGATATAAAACAAGTTATTTTACCAAGAAAAGGTGTTTTAGAATTAGTTCGTTTACTTGATACTTCAGAAGACATCGTTAAAGTCACATTAGGTAGTAATCATCTTCAAGTTGTTTTTAATGGTTTACGTTTAACGTCAAAAATTATTGATGGTCGTTTTCCTGATTATAACCGTGTTATTCCAACAGACGGTGGTAATGTTGTTACAGCAGATAGAGATCAATTACGCCAATCATTATTACGTGCGTCTATTTTATCTAACGAAAAATACCGTGGTATACGTCTTATACTTGAAAAAGATCTTATTAAATTACAAGCACATAACCCAGATCAGGAAGAAGCGTATATTGAACAGGAGGTTGTTTATGCAGGTGATGATATTGAAATAGGTTTTAATGTAAATTATTTACTTGATGTACTAAATGTAGTTAATTGTGAAATGGTACAAGCTTCATTACGTGATTCTAATAGCAGTTTTCTTCTAACATATCCTGATCAAACTGATTGTAAATACGTTATTATGCCAATGCGTTTGTAGTTAGATAAAGCTGTCTATTGCAACATTATCTTTGTTGTTTACACTGATTTATGGAATTAACACGGCTACAAATTAAAAATTTTCGTAATTTAGAAAATGTTGAATTAAAGCCTGTGCAAGGTGTTAATCTTATTGTTGGTGATAACGCTTCTGGTAAAACAAGTTTACTGGAAGCTATTTATTATTTAAGTCATATTCGATCATTTAGAACTCAAAAAGTTACAGATTTAATCCTCAGAAATAGTCAGTACCTTCAACTTGTTGCAAATATAAAATCAGATAAAAAACATATTATTCCACTTGGCATTAGAAGAAGTCGTAATAAATCAGAAATTAGATTAAATAAAAAACCCATTAAACGGGTATCTGATATAGCTAAACAGTTCCCTGTACTTGCCATTCATCCTGATAGCTATAAATTAATTACAGGTAGCCCGTCTCAACGTCGTCAATATCTGGATTGGGGTGTGTTCCACGTGGAACATGGCTTTTTTAAAGCTTGGCAGCGGTTTAAAAAAGCATTAATGCAACGTAATGCTGCTCTTAAGTCTAAACAAAGCCCTGATATGTGTCAGCTATGGAATGAAGAAATTAATGAAACAGCTAACTATATTGATAAATTACGACAACGATATTTTAATAAGTTATTACCTTATTTTTATCAGTTAACAAAACAATTTTTTGGTGAGGAATTGGTAGAAATTTATTATAAGCGTGGTTGGTCAGACGAAAAGGACTTATTGCAATTACTGGAAAATAATCTGTATAAAGAACGTTTAAAAGGTTACACCTACTATGGACCACATCGTGCTGAAATCTCATTAAAAGTCGCTGGACGATCAGCACAAACATGTATTTCGCGTGGCCAACAAAAAACACTGGTTGCATTGATGCGCTTAGCACAAGCTATGCAATATACAGAAGCAATGCAAGTACCTTGTGTTTTACTTTATGACGACCTCGCGGCAGAACTTGATAGCAAACACAGGCAATTAATACTCTCTGTTTTATCAAAGATGAATATTCAACTATTTCTTTCCACCATTGAAAAACAACAAATTGATTTATCTGCCTGGAATGAAACAAAGTTGTTCCACGTGGAACATGGGAAATTAATCTAGCATTATTTTCTTTTACAGGTTCCAAATATCCAAGCAAAAGACCTGATATAATACGAGGGTTCAAATAAGTGGTTGAAAACATGAGTGCAACAGATATTTACGATTCATCAAGTATTAAGGTTTTAAAGGGTTTAGACGCGGTTAGAAAGCGGCCTGGCATGTATATTGGTGATACTGATGATGGCACTGGTTTGCATCACATGGTCTTTGAGGTTGTTGATAATTCTATCGATGAAGCACTTGCTGGGCATTGCAGTGAGATTAAAGTAAAAATCCATTCTGATAATTCAATATCGGTCTCTGATAATGGTCGTGGTATTCCTACGGGTATTCATGAAGAGGAGGGTGTATCCGCTGCAGAAGTTATTATGACGGTGTTACATGCTGGTGGTAAGTTTGATGATAATTCTTATAAAGTTTCAGGTGGTTTACACGGCGTAGGTGTATCTGTGGTAAATGCGCTATCAGAAAAATTAAAATTGACGATATATCGTGGTGGGAAAATTCATACACAGGAATATCACATGGGTGATTCTGTTGCACCGTTAGAAATTAGCGGTGATACAGAAAAAACAGGAACTTTATTACGGTTTTGGCCAAGTGATAGTATTTTTAAGAACATCGAGTTTCACTACGATATATTAAGTAAGCGCTTACGTGAGTTATCTTTTCTTAATTCCGGTGTTCGTATTGTACTTTCTGATGAACGTAGTGATAAAGAAGATGTTTTTGA
>JAESSQ010000101.1 GCA_016764035.1 Gammaproteobacteria bacterium | reverse complement strand
GCCAGGACATGTGTAAAGTCTTCAAATAAATCACGCGTACGCGTGTAACGACGCGGTTGGAATACAGCAACCACTCTGTTTTCAGGCCAGGCGTTTTTACAGGCACTTAAGGTAGCTGCAACTTCGGTAGGATGATGCGCATAGTCATCGATCAAACTAACCTGGCCTTGTGGCAAATCAATTTGGCCATAGTTGTGCATGCGACGACTTATACCTTCAAAGCTGGATAATGCAGACTGCATATCCTGCGCAGAAATGCCTAGTTCGTAGGCCACACAAATTGCGGCCAATGCATTTAAAACATTGTGTCGGCCTGGCATGTTCAAGGTAATTTCAAACGCTGCATCTGCTTCTGGCAGCATGACGTCAAAAATACTTTGCGCGCCCTTATAACGAATATTCGATGCACAAACCTCAGCTTCAGTATCAATGCCATAACGGATGACAGGTCGCGTAATTTCAGGCAACAAACTACGTGCGTGGTCATCATCAACACAAACGACCGCCAGGCCATAAAAAGGCAGGTGATGTAAAAATTCGACAAACGCTTGCTTTAATCGAGAGAAATCACCACCGTATGTCGGCAGATGATCCGCATCCACATTGGTGACGATGGCAATCATCGGTTGCAGATACAAAAAAGAAGCATCGCTTTCATCAGCCTCTGCAATCAAATATTTACCTGTACCTAAACGCGCATGGGTTGCCGAACTGTTTAGTTTGCCACCGATAACGTAGGTAGGATCAAGCCCCGCTTCGGCTAACACACAGGTGACAAGAGAAGTGGTTGTGGTTTTACCATGCGTACCCGCAACTGCAACGCCATGACTGAAACGCATAAGCTCAGCCAACATTTCGGCACGTGGCACAATTGGAATGCGTCGCGCTTTTGCGGCAACAACTTCTGCATTTTCTTCATTTATGGCAGTGGATGTCACCACCACATCAACATCTTTTACATTTTCGGCAGCGTGCGTATGAAAAACTTTCACACCCAAACTTTGCAGACGTTCTGTCACGGCATTACTCGCAACATCCGAACCACTTACCTCGTAACCAAGTGTATTCATCACATCTGCAATACCGCTCATACCCGCGCCGCCGATACCTACGAAGTGCACTTTACGTATCCGGCGCATAAAATTTTCATAGCGAGCATCGTCTTGTTCTATTGGTCTGGCCATCAGGCGATGCCTCCTGCGGTTAGACAGGCGTCTGCTATGGTGCTTGCTGAACCAGGTATCGCAAGTTTGCGCGCAGCGACTGCCATCGTTACCAGCTTATGACGATTTTCTGAAAAATCGTTAATCACACTCACCAGCCAGTCAGAGGTTAATTCCTCCTGTTGTTTTATTATTGCCGCGCCAGCATCTTCCAAATAACGAGCATTAACGGTTTGATGGTCATCCACCGCATATGGATAAGGCACCAGCACAGAGGCAATACCCGCTGCCGCCAACTCAAATACCGTCATCGCACCCGCACGACATATGACAAGATCTGCCCATTCATACGCGGCTGACATATCGTCTATAAAGGCTTCAACTGTTGCATCAACAGCCGCATCGCTGTAACACGTTTTGGCTGCTTCGATGTTTTTCAAACCGGTCTGATGAATCACTTGTGGACGCTGATTTGTTGCAATTTTTGCCAACGCCTGTGGAACAATTTCGTTCAGTTTTACCGCACCTAAACTGCCTCCAATAACGAGCAGGCGTAAATTATCTGATGCTTGAATTTCATTGCTCTGCTTATCCATTAATCGCTGTGCAAACCGAGCCTCAGGTGACGTTATTTCACAGATTGACTGCCTGACGGGGTTACCCGTGGTTGCGGCATTTTTAAACACATCAGGGAATGCCTGCAACACAACGGTGGCAAATTTTGCTAACACTTTATTGGTTAAACCGGGTATGGCATTTTGCTCATGCACCAGTAATGGTTTTCTTATCAGCCATGCCATCAAACCACCTGGACCGGAGGCAAAACCACCCATGCCCAAAACCGCACAAGGTTTTCGCCTGAACAAAACAGACTACGCCTGGCCACAAGCCATAACCAGGCGAACCGGTGCAAGTAATAATGTCATTGAATTTTTACCACGCAAACCGGTGATACTCATCCACTCAATCGGATAACCCGCCGCGGGTACTAAACGTGATTCTATGCCTGCCCTGGTGCCAAGCCAGACAACAGGCACACCACGTAAACGTAGTTCGTCAGCCACAGCGAGAGCAGGAAACACATGCCCGCCAGTGCCACCTGCCATAATCAAAACGGGACGCACGTCCATCACAATAACGCACCTCGTTTAAATTGGGCAGCCGCCGTTTTTCTAATACGGATTTTTTCAGACGACTTACTGATTTGTGCTTTTCCCTGCTTTCGTGCCTGCCTGGCAACGCCACAAGTTTCATAATTAATACGTAATAACAAACCTATCGCCATACAGCATACGATGAGGCTACTGCCGCCATAACTCATAAGCGGTAGCGTTAATCCTTTTGTTGGCAGCAAGCCAACGTTAACCCCCATATTAATAATTGCCTGCATCGACAACCAGAAACCTATGCCATACGCTATATACGCAGCAAAATAATTACCTGACTTTTCAGCTTGTGCTGCTATTTTCAATGACCTGAAAAACAGCGCACTGTATAGCAGAATAACTACCATCACACCGACGAAACCAAGCTCTTCCGAGAGCACTGCAAATAAAAAATCCGTATGTGATTCGGGCAAATAAAACAACTTTTGCACACTGCCACCAAGACCGGTACCAAACCAACCGCCTGTACCAATAGCAATTAAAGACTGTGTTAATTGAAAACCACTATCAAACGGGTCCGCCCACGGATTAGCAAATACGGTTAAACGCTGCATCCGGTACGGCGAGGTAACAACCAATAAGAGCGCTGCACAAACGAATAAAAAAACAAAAGAAACAAACTGCGTAAACCTTACACCGGCAAGAAAAGTCATGCCAAGTACAGTGCTCATGATAACAACAGTCGCGCCAAAATCTGGTTCCAGCAACAATAGAATGCCTGCAAAACCAACCATCAACATTGGCTTTAAAAACCCGACTATGTGTTCCTTACTGCTTCACCATGGCGAACCAGATAACCCGCAACATATATAACCAGAAAGAGCTTAACCAACTCAGATACCTGCAGGTTAAACATACCCAAAGGCAACCAACGGGTACTACCATTAACGGTTTTACCTACACCTGGTATCAACACTAATACCAACAGGAACAGGGCAAATAGCAACAATGCCACATCAGATTTTTCCCATTGCACCAAGCGAATTTTAAATACTACTATCGCCGAAAATATTCCCAGCCCAACAAACACTAACTGTCGCTGTAAATAATAAAATGGATTAGAAAAATTTCTGTCAGCAACGCTAATCGATGAAGACGCCACCATGATGACGCCAATGGTAAGCAAGCTTACAAAAACGATGGTCAACACTGGATCTAAATCATCGACAGTAAAACCTATCCATGATTTACCGCGCGCTGATGTTACCGCGTGCATCTTTGACAGCATTGTCGCAACAGCGCTCATTCTGAGAGAGTCTCATGTGATAACTTGTCAGACTGTAGCCGTTCTACTTCCTGTATAAAAACATTGCCCCGATGCTCATAATTATCGAACATATCTAAACTTGCGCAAGCTGGTGCCAGCAATACGTTATCGCCTGTTTTTGCGAATAACTGCGCCGCCTGCACTGCAGCTTGCATATCACCGACTGTTTCGACCGCAATACCTTCGGGAAGAACGGCTTTTATCTTTTGCGCATCCTTACCCATCAATACAACTGCCCGACAATGCTGGCGAACAGTTTCCGTTAAATCTGAAAAGTCAGCACCTTTTGCATCACCGCCTGCGATTAAAACATGCTTACCGGACAAGCCTGTAAGCGCAGCAAGTGTTGCCCCCACATTGGTTGCTTTTGAATCATTAATCCAAACCACACCGTTTATTTCAGCAACAAACTGTGTACGATGCGCAAGCCCCTTAAAACCTTTCAAGGTTTTAAGCATACTATTTAATGGCAAATCAATGGCATAACCTAGTGCTAATGCAGCCAATGCATTTTGCAAGTTATGCGCGCCTTTAATTTTCAACGCTTTCGTTTCAACCAGCAACTGCTCACCCAAACAAAGATGCACTAAGCCATCCTTGTCTTCACACAAACCAAATTCGTTTGCTTCTGGTTTATTTAAGGTAAAGTGAATTTGCTTATTTTCTGTAGCAAGTAAACTGCTCTTTGCATTCGTGTTATCACTATGCGCACTGGCAAGAAGATCGTCTTTATTTAACACCAAGGTTTCAGCGTTAGCGTAGATCGCCTGCTTACTCGCCGCATAACTAAAAATATCAGCGTAACGATCAAGGTGATCAGCACTAATATTAAGAACTACCGCCGCTTTCATCGGCAAGAACTGCAAACTTTCTAACTGAAAACTGGATAGCTCAAGCACATACAAGCCAACATTATCATCCAGTGAATCGAGTACGGGAAGACCAATATTGCCACTGGCAACCGCATTTTTCCCAGCCTGTGAAGCCATCAATGCTAACAAAGTAGTAACCGTGGTTTTGCCATTCGAACCGGTGATACCAATGACGGGGGCTTTCACCTCATGAGAAAACAAATCGATATCGCCTGTTATTTCTACATTATTATGTCGCGCTGCAAGCAATGCCGGCTCCGACAGTGCTACGCCAGGGCTAACAACGATACGATGCGCATTAACAAATAAAGAAACATCAAACGCACCCATGTGATAATCAAGATCACCATATTCATCTTTTAAAACTTTTAGCCCTGGTGGAATATCACGGCTATCAACAACAACCACCGTCTCACCCAGTGCACGCAAATAACGCACAACAGACAAACCCGTTTTACCTAGTCCTACGACCAGGGTATAAACAGCTTGCTCAGATTTAACAGCCATTGTTTTTAATGTACTCATTCCACTTTATTTCTTATATAAAATTTGGCTAGCATTAGCGAACTTTTAAAGAAGCCAGTCCAATCAACACCAGGACAACCGTAATAATCCAGAAACGCACAATAACGCGCGGCTCCGGCCAACCTTTTAATTCGAAGTGATGATGGATAGGCGCCATTTTAAAAATGCGCTTACCTGTTAATTTATAAGATCCGACTTGCAAAATAACCGAGACAGTCTCCATGACGAAGACGCCACCCATAATGACTAATACCAGTTCCTGTCTTACATAAATGGCGACCACACCCAATGCCGCACCCAATGCAAGCGCACCTATATCGCCCATGAAAACCATTGCAGGATACGTATTAAACCAGAGGAAGCCCAAACCAGCGCCAACCAGTGCACCACAAAATATGGTTAATTCGCCGACACCGGCAACATAAGGAATACCAAGGTAACCAGAGAAATTTGCATGCCCGGTAAGATAGGCAAAAGCACCAAGCGCGCCCGCCACCATAACTGCCGGCATAATCGCAAGCCCATCAAGGCCATCCGTTAAGTTAACGGCATTGCTGCTACCGACAATAACCAGATAACCAAACAATACAAAAGCACTACCTAGAAACACATCGCCGAGGGGAACTAACACATCCTTCATAAACGGGATAATTAATGTTGTTTCAATCGGTGTAGCGGCATTAACCAAAATAATATAAGCGGCCAAAAAACCAAACACAGACTGCCAGAAATATTTAACTTTTGCAGATAAGCCTTTCGCGTTACCGTAAACAAGTTTCTTATAGTCATCAACACCACCAATAAGACCAAAAGACAACGTGACGCCCAACACCACCCACACTTTTTCATTGGACAGATCACTCCATAACAATGTACTGATAGCAATTGAAACCAGAATTAACGCGCCGCCATGGTCGGCGTACCTGCCTTCGAAAGATGTGACTGTGGACCGTCATCACGTATCTGCTGACCAATTTTGTAACTGGCCAACTTACGTATCATGGTTGGGCCAATCACAAGAGATAAAACCAGTGCGGTAATGGTGCCAAGAATGGCGCGTAAAGTAATATATTGAAAAACGGAAAAACCGCTTTCGTACTGTTGCAGATATTCCGCTAATGTTAAAAACATTAGTTCACCCTCTTATTGTTATTTTCGTGGGTCAATATCCGTTCAACTACTTCTTCCATAGCCGCACTGCGAGAACCTTTTACTAAAACAATTTCTTTACCCTTTAATTTTTTATTTAATGCATTTATCAAGGCGTCTTTGCTGCGAAAGTGAAACCCACTATCGCCAAAGGCTGCCACCGTTTTCGCGCTCAATACGCCCGTTGCAAACAACATATTAATACCGGCCGCTTTTGCTTTTATGCCAACTTCAGCGTGTAATGCTTTGGCATCTTCACCTAGCTCACCCATATCTCCCAAAACCAGCACTGTTTCACCTGTCATGCTGGCGAGCACATCGATAGCAGCAGACACCGAAAGTGGATTAGCGTTATAACTGTCATCGATAACTCGACAACCTGACGTCGACGTTGCGATCGTTAAACGCCCTTGAATATTTTTAAATTCTGCCAACGAACGTACGATAGATGACAATGACACGCCGACAGACAAGGTCGCTGCAATGGCAGCAAGTGCATTCATCACGTTGTGCTTACCAGGTACTGCTAGCATTAACTCGGCCTCTTTACCCGCTTTCATATCAGCGGCTTCACCCGCCACAGCCTCGGATATAACTACCAGGTAACGATTACCAGATAAAGCTTTTGCGTAGACGTCTGCCGTTTTATCCAGCATCGAAAAACTAACGATCTTTTTAGTCACGCAACGCTCTTGCCACATCACACTAAAAGCATCATCTTTATTGATGATGGCGACACCGTCTTGGTGCAGACCGTTATAGATCTCAGCTTTTGTCTTTGCAATGTTTTCCAACGAACCAAAGCCTTCCAGGTGTGCCGGCCCTACATTATTAACCAGGGCAACATCCGGTTGCGCAATCGCTGTAAGGTAATCAATTTCACCGACATGATTCGCGCCCATCTCAATGACCGCGAAGCGATGCTGCTCTCGCAATTCCAACAACATCATAGGAAGGCCAATGTCGTTATTTAGATTGCCTTTGGTCGCTAATACCGCTGTTGGCATAGAAAAATCGTTAAGGATTTTTCTGCACATTTCTTTCACGGAAGTTTTGCCATTACTTCCCGTAATGCCTATCAACTTACCCGCAGAATTTTGCTGTTGCCATTGCTGGCGCCAATACCCCGCCAACTGCCCAAGTGCGACACGCGTATCGGCAACGCGAACCTGCGATATATCTGATGACTGCGCATCACTCACTAAAGCACCGACGGCACCAGCAGAATCTGCATCAGCGACGAAACGATGGCCGTCAAAATGCTCACCTTTTAACGCAACATATAAATCACCTTGATGAATATCACGCGTATCTTTTGAAACACCTGTCATCAAAACGTCGGCACCATGCAAAGGCGCACCCAGTGCCTGCGCTATTTGCGACATCATCATCACGCAAGCGCTCCGCTATCTCTCGCAGCTAAAAACTCACGTGCAACCCGGCGGTCATCAAATGCGATATGTACATCACCAACAATTTGGCTGGTCTCGTGGCCTTTACCTGCCAGCAGCACAACATCGCCCGGTTGCGCATTGCTTATTGCGATATCAATTGCCTGACGACGATCAAGTATCGCTTCAACATTATCCAGTGATGAGAAACCGGTTAACACTTCATTAATAATGCTTTGCGGGTCTTCATGGCGAGGGTTATCTGTGGTCACGATAATTCTATCCGCGTATTTTTCGACGGCTTTTGCCATCAATGGACGCTTGCTTTTATCACGATTTCCTCCGCATCCAAACACGCACCATACTGCGCCACTAAAATGATCACGCAATGACTGACAAACTGCTGTTAAGCCTTGCTCTGTGTGCGCATAATCGACAACAACAACTGGCTTGTTTTCTTCAGCAATTATTTCCACTCGACCATCAACAGAATGCATGGCTGTCAAACTACTAACGGCTTTTTCCAGTGAGACCTGACTAAGCAACAAGGTAGACAACACAGCGACAGCATTAGCAACATTAAATCTGCCCAGTAAAGGAATATCAAAACTGCTATCACCCCTGGGCGTTGATACTGAAAGATGGCTGCCTAATTCAAACGGTTTAATTTCTTTTACATAAACAAAATAATCTGCACAATCTTTATACGCAGAAATATCTTTTTCTAAACTGTAACCCCAAACACAGACATGCTCGCGCACTTCACGCGCTAGCTTTCTACCGTACGCATCATCAAGATTTATAACAGCTGAGCCTAAACCTGGCGTAAAAAACAAACGCCTTTTTGCGGCAGCATAATTATCCAGCGTACCGTGATAATCCAGATGATCCGTTGCCATGTTACTAAACACAGCAGTTGTAAAAGCAACGCCATCGACTCGACCTTGATCAAGACCGTGCGACGATACTTCCATAACAACATGCCTGGCGTTTGACTGCTGAATATCATAAAGTGTTTTTTGCACCAACAATGCATCAACGGTGGTCAAGCCTGTTGGATGAAGATCGTTTATAAAACCATTACCCAGGGTACCTAAAACACCGCAATGCACATCATGCGCATCCAGACATTG
>JAESSQ010000100.1 GCA_016764035.1 Gammaproteobacteria bacterium | reverse complement strand
ATCCAGTGATATCTGTACCAATCAGGCTTTTAGTGTTGGAAAAAACATACTCGCTCTGCAGTTTCACCCAGAGGTGAATCAGCGAGTAATGGAAAAATGGTTCATTGGGCATATTGGAGAAATTTCAGCCACGAAGGGCGTGAGTGTCGAGCAACTTCGGGAAGATACGCGGCGACACGCAAATCAGTTAGAAGTGCAAGGGGAGTTGTTTTTTAACAGCTGGATCAATAGCATTGCATGGTTTGTGTAAGTAGTCATTCGCCCGTTTATGGGTGTTTCAGTAGATGCTTATCTATTTGGCATAAAATGATGTCGTTGAATCATCAGCTGCACTTTCTTTAAATGTGGATTTTCGCTAAAATAGGCGGCCTTTTCCGTGATTTGTGCTTGTTGCTACGGTTGCACAGGTCTTTAGGGTAACTTGGTCGGTAAATTTAAAAATGCGTAGTACTTTCTTGCGTTAATTACCTGATTTTAATGAATATAATTTAACAGCGAATAAGTACCTAGTGCTGTGTGAATGATTACGGTTTAAATATGAGCTCAAAACTACAAGAACAGACAATTCAAGGCTTGCCAGGATCACTACCAGATAAGCAGGGTTTGTATGACCCAGCATTCGAAAAAGACAGTTGTGGTGTTGGATTTGTCGCACATATTAAAGGCAAGGCGAGTCATCAGATCGTCGTAGATGCAGAAATTATGCTGCAACGTATGGAGCATCGTGGTGGCTGTGGTTGTGAACCGACAACAGGTGATGGCGCGGGCATCTTAACCGGCATGCCGCACGATTTTTTCGTAAAAGTGGCGAAACAAGATCTGGGTGTAGAGCTGCCAGCGTTGGGTTTATACGCAGCGGGTAATGTGTTTTTGCCTACCGATGATGCGCAACGTAAAAAATGTATTGCTGGCGTCGAAAAATTAATCGAAGAACAGGGTCAAAAATGTCTGGGCTGGCGGGAAGTTCCCATTGATACCGAGGGTGCCGATATCGGTCCAACTGCGCGATTATCACAGCCCGTTATTTTACAGCTGTACATTCAGGCTGTCGGCGTGGAAGGCAGAGACTTTGAGCGCCAGCTTTATATTATTCGCAAACGCAGTACGCATATTTTGCGATATGACAAAGCCATGCCACAACGAAAAATGTTTTATATCTGCTCATTATCGCCGAGCATTATCATCTATAAAGGTATGTTGAACGCGCTGCAAGTAAAAACGTTTTTCCTGGATTTGCAGGACGTTGAGTACACTTCGCATCTTGCCATGGTGCATTCACGCTTCAGCACTAACACCTTCCCCTCATGGGATCGCGCACAACCAAATCGTTACATGAGTCACAATGGTGAGATTAATACCTTGCTGGGAAACCGAAACTGGATGACAGCGCGTCAAGGTGTGGTTGAAAGTGAATTGTTTGATTGTGAGATCGAGAGCTTATTTCCCATCGCTGAAAATGATTGTTCTGACTCGGGTAACTTCGATAACGTTTTAGAGTTTTTATTAATGTCTGGCCGTAGTCTGCAGGAAGCGGTGATGTTGATGGTGCCTGAAGCCTGGCAATCTGATGACAATATGGAGCAGGCAAAGAAAGATTTTTATCGCTTTAATTCGACAATGATGGAGCCATGGGATGGTCCAGCATCCATTGCTTTTACCGATGGCCATTACATTGGCGCTGTGCTTGATCGAAATGGTTTGCGTCCTAGCCGTTATTATCTGACCAACGATGATCGCGTTATCATGGCATCTGAGGTCGGCGTGGTTGATGTTGACCCTGCGGACATAAAATTTAAAGGTCGTTTGCAGCCGGGTAAAATGTTCCTTATCGATTTTGATAAAGGCGAGTTAATCGCAGATGAGGCATTGAAAAATGAATTTGCAACGCAGCGGCCTTACGGTGAATGGTTAAATAATCAGGAGATATTACTCGCTGAATTAGGTTGTGAAAACGAGCCGCATGGCTTTGAGCCAGAAACCATAATTCCGCGTATGCAAGCCTTTGGCTACACCACCGAAACCATGCAGTTTATGCTGTTGCCGTTGGTGCGTGAGTTACGTGACCCGGTCGGTTCGATGGGTAATGACTCGGCATTGGCCTGTCTCTCTGACAAGCCTCGTATGATTTATGACTATTTCAAACAGTTGTTCGCACAGGTGACGAACCCTGCGATTGATTCGATACGCGAAGAAGTCGTGATGTCGCTGGAATGTTATATCGGCCCCGAAGGTAATTTACTGGAGGTTACTGAGCAGCATGCGCATCGCTTACGTGTACCGCATCCGATTTTAACTAACGAAGAGCTAGCGGCATTAAAGCATCTGGATCATCGTGGTTGGAAAACCAGCACCATTGATATCACCTACGATAAATCTGAAGGTGTTGCTGGTTTAGCAAAACGTCTGGATGAGATTTGTCGTGAAGCCAGTGCAGCGATAAAAGAGAGTTACAGTTTACTCGTGCTTACTGACCGAAATATTTCTGCGCAACGTATACCTGTAAGCACATTGTTAGCTACCGGTGCTGTGCATCATCATCTAGTTAAAAATCAAGAGCGTACGCAAATTGGTATCGTGCTGGAAACCGGTGAAGCGCGCGAAGTGCATCAGCATTGCTTGTTGATTGGTTACGGTGCAGATGCGATTAACCCCTATTTGGCTTTCGAAGCGCTGTTCCAGTCACAACGTGAAGGTTTACTGGATACAGATAAATTTAACGATGAATATATCGTGGCGGCTTACCGTAAAGGTGTTTCTAAAGGCATGATGAAAGTCATGGCTAAAATCGGCATTTCTACATTGCACTCATACAAGGGCGCGCAAATATTTGAAGCCGTTGGTCTGGGTGAAGACGTTATTAAACGATGTTTTAAAGGTACAGCGAGTCGTATAAAAGGCGTCAACCTCGAAGTGCTGGCAGAAGAATCACTGCGTCGTCATGAAAAAGCATACCCGTCGCGAGATGTTGTTCGTTTACCTGTGTTGGAGAATCCTGGCGATTTTCACTGGCGTAGTGGTGGCGATGTTCATATGTGGAATCCGCAGACGTTGGCCGCTATACAGTTGGCTGCGCGCACCAATAGCGTCGAGGCATACAAACAGTTCGCAAAAATTTCTGATGATGATTCAACACGCCGTGCAACCTTGCGTGGTTTATTGAAATTTAAATATGATGTGAATGGCGGCGCTATTCCATTGGAAGACGTTGAGCCGGTAAAAGAAATTGTTAAACGATTTGTTACTGGTGCCATGAGTTTTGGTTCTATCTCTGCCGAAAGCCATGAAGCATTGGCTATTGCCATGAATCGTCTGGGTGGTAAATCCAACACCGGCGAAGGCGGCGAAGATGCTTCGCGATTTACACCGATGGCAAATGGTGATTCTAAACGTTCAGCGATAAAGCAGGTTGCTTCGGGACGCTTTGGTGTGACTAACTGGTATTTGACTAACGCAGATGAGTTGCAGATAAAAGTATCGCAAGGTGCAAAACCAGGTGAAGGAGGTGAATTGCCTGGCGGAAAAGTGGACGCGACCATCGCGCGTATCCGACATTCGACCCCAGGTGTGGGTTTAATTAGTCCGCCACCGCATCATGATATCTATTCGATAGAAGATTTGGCGCAGTTAATTCACGACCTTAAAAATTCGAATCCGTCTGCGCGCATTAGCGTCAAGCTAGTATCTGAGATTGGTGTCGGTACGGTTGCGGCAGGTGTTACCAAAGCGTCTTCTGATCACATCGTCATTGCCGGCCATGATGGCGGTACCGGTGCTTCACCGTTAACCTCAGTTAAACATGCAGGTTTACCGTGGGAGTTAGGTGTTGCCGAGACGCATCAAACGCTGGTGATGAATGATTTGCGTTCGCGTGTTGTTGTGCAAACGGACGGTCAGTTAAAAACCGGTCGCGACATAACGATTGCTGCATTATTGGGCGCCGAAGAATTTGGTTTTTCTACTGCACCATTAATAACACTGGGCTGTATCATGATGCGTAAGTGTCATTTAGATACGTGCCCAGTTGGTATCGCTACGCAAGATAAAGAACTGCGTAAAAAATTCAAAGGCGAACCTGAGCATGTAGTGAATTATTTATTCATGGTTGCTGAAGATATGCGTGAGCATATGGCGTCGCTCGGTTTTAGAACAGT
>JAESSQ010000099.1 GCA_016764035.1 Gammaproteobacteria bacterium | reverse complement strand
TTGGTGTAGCTATTGCCATGTGGCTATTGATTAATGTCGATGCCAATCAACTGATTATCGCGCTTGGCATATTTGTTTTGTTGTATTCTATTTATTCGTTATTACCTTTACCGGTTCATGCGGGTGGCAGGCGATGGGCGATTGCAGCAGGTTTCGGAGGTGGTATTGTTGGTGCACTGTTTGGAACCGGTGGTCCATTTTATGTTGTGTACTTAAAAATGCGACAGCTAAATAAGAGTCAATTTCGCGCCACAATTGCGATGATCTTTTTACTTGATGGTGGCGCGCGAATGACAGGGTATGCCATAAATGGTTTGTATACACCGCAAGTATTGTGGATGACAGCCGTTTTATTACCGGTATTATTTTTAGCGATGTATGTCGGCAATCATATGCATATTAAAATTAATCAACAACGTTTTAATCAGGTCATCAATATTTTGTTGATGATGAGTGGCGTCATGTTAATCATTAAATCAATAGCACCTTGAAACTGTTAGTATGCGTGCTGTTTTTAACATCAATTAATTTAATAAGAAGAAAAATAATGAACTGGACAATTTATCTTTCTGGAGAGATACACACAAACTGGCGCGAGCAAATTATGGCTGGCGCAAAAACCAACAAATTACCGGTAAGCTTTACCTCGGCAGTAACCGATCATGAAGCCAGTGATGCTGCGGGTGATGTATTAGGTGATGAAAATGACGATTACTGGCGCGATCATAAGTCATCCAAAGTTAATGCCATTCGTACTAAAACCTTAATCGAAAATTGTGATTTAGCTATCGTACGTTTTGGTGACAAATACAAACAATGGAATGCGGCATTTGAAGCTGGCTTATGTGCCGCTATGGATACGCCCTACATTACTTTGCATGATGAAAGCATTATTCATCCCCTTAAAGAAGTTGATGCAGCCGCCATGGCATGGGCAAAAACACCTGAAGAGATCGTCGAAATTTTAAAATATGTGACAACGGCTAAAGCTGTTTAAAGCTACGTTGTTAACTGCGTAAATATACAAACCGTTATTTAGAGACATTTGGCCATGAACCTTTTTCACATCATATCAATATTGATAACACTTGCGGCTGCGTTCAGCTATATAAATTTTCGATATCTCAAATTACCGAGTGCGATTGGTCTTATGCTTATCGCCATGCTGACGTCGTTGACCTTGCTTTTTCTTGGACCATTAACGCATGGTGTTGAAGAGCAGGTTGCTGATTTGGTAGCATCGATAGATTTTGATGATACCTTATTGCACGGTATGCTGAGTTTGTTGTTATTTGCCGGTGCGCTGCACGTTAACCTTGGCGATTTAGCCAAGCAGCGTTGGGTGATTGCGGTTCTGGCGACAGCCGGCGTTTTGAGTGCAACCTTTATGGTTGGTTATATGGCCTATTGGTTGTTTGGTTTTATTGGCCTGGAAATTCCCTTTATCTATTGTCTGTTACTGGGGGCGCTGATTGCACCGACTGACCCTATTGCAGTATTAGGGATTTTGGCTAAAGCTGGCGCACCTAAAACACTGGAGACGAAAATTGTTGGCGAATCACTCTTCAATGATGGTGTCGCCGTTGTTGTTTTTTTAGTCTTACTTGGTATCGCCACGGGTGAGGGTGAAGTTTCTGCTTTATCTATTGCCGGTTTATTCGTACAGGAAGTGATAGGTGGCGCACTCTATGGGTTGGCTATTGGTGGCGCAGCTTACTGGATGTTAAAGCAGGTCGATGATTATACGGTTGAAGTGCTGATTACACTGGCGTTAACCACTGGTGGTTACGCACTCGCCGAAGCACTGCATATTTCTGCACCCATAGCTATCGTCGTTGCAGGTTTGTTGATTGGTAACCATGGTCGCATGTTTGCCATGTCGGATAAAACACGAGAACATTTAGATAATTTCTGGAAGCTCGTCGATGAAATTTTAAATGCGGTATTGTTTGTACTTATTGGTATGGAAGTATTGGTACTGACGTATCAAGAGGAGTTTTTACTGGCAGGTTTACTGGTTATACCGATGACGTTATTCGCTAGACTGATCGCCGTTGGTTTGCCGATAGGCTTAATGCGTTATTCCCGTGATTTCAGTCCAATGGTGGTAACCATATTAACCTGGGGCGGTTTGCGTGGTGGAATTTCTGTTGCGTTGGCGTTGTCACTACCGGCTGGCGAAGTGCGAGATACCTTGGTTACGATAACTTATATCGTGGTGGCATTTTCAATAATCGTACAGGGGCTTACTATTGGACCACTGGTAAAATATTCTAAAAAAGTTAATTAATAAACCGTATTATGAAGTGTAACCATGAGGTTTTACTTGTACGGTAGTATTCTTATTAGAACCCTGATTTGTAGATGTAGCGTTATTTGTACTGGTGGTATCGAGGCCTTCTGGGCCGAGTCCAAATATAACAAAAACAAGCAGCGACATATAAAAAATTACGAGTATTAGCTTTTTCGTATCCGTTTCTACGGCTTCTTTTTTTATTGATGGCTTGTTTTCCACTGTTATTTCCTTGTTATTTATTAACTGCTTCAGATAAGAAATGCAGTGTACACGAACGGCTTTTCAAAAACTGAGATGTCTGTCATAAAAATTGATAACAACGCTTTTAATATGACTTTATAGAGACATCGATGGGATAAAAATAGTGTTATTCAATATTATGACGGCATAGTTTAAAGATAAACTGACGCCAGACTAATATGCGTAACCGTTAGAAAAGCATATATAAAGGGTAACAAACATCGACTGATGTTTTAAATGTAAAAGGCCACTCGATAAATTTATCTTTAGCAGCGCTAATTTTTATAGTCTAATTTTTTGTAGTTCACTAATGAACGCAAATGCTGGCATGATGTGAGTGTTCGTTTAATTTTCTAAACGCACTACCACTAATATGCAATAGGTCAGTGTGATTACCGGCTTCGATATAGACATCACTACAGTCATCTAAATAATAATCGACGACCGTCGACATGCCATAAGCATTACCTACCGGTGGTATGGCGCCGCTGTCACAATCAATAAATAAATGATTTAATTCTGACTCTGTTACCAGGCCCATATGCCTATTCAGAAACATATTTATTTCGTTTATTTTTACGAAATTATTGGCAGGAATGAGAGCCATAACATAACCTTTTTCATCTTCCAAAATGACTGATTTAACCAATTTAGCAGCCGGAATAGCGGCTGAGTGCGCTGCGTGTAAGCTGGAGTTTGAATAGGTATGTTTAACGATATCGTAACTGATACCATGCTTGGCCAATTGTTTGACCAATGTATTTGCAATGTTCATGATTCACCTCCCGATAGAAGTGAAAGGTTGATGAGTTAAAGTATAACGCCGCTATGTTGAAAAAGGCACTAAAATTTAACTTGTATACGACATATATTTGTACTGTGTGAGTGTTTTTGCACCCGTCAATCAAGCTATATGTGTTTTAGTGGGAGACAGTCCGAAAGGGTTAAGCGAATTAACTCGCCATACTTTGTTGATGTGGCGTTAGCATCAGTAACAGGGCTTGTGCATGTTCAGCAGCCTTTCTGCCTAAATCTGTCAGGTAACCACCGTCAATGGCTGTTACCAGACCTTTATCAAACAGGCGTTGTACAGCATCAATCTGCTCCTGGTTTGCTCTTGAGTGAACTTTTATTCCTTGCTGAGTCGATTGCAGATTAAAACGAATAAGTATATCTATTTCAGCCATTTGATCGTTTGTGTACTGCATTATTCACCTTTGCATAAAATGTTTTGATTAAGTAGTTATTTTTTACATGAGCTGTAGATACTACATTATTTAATATGGCTTTGTGTACAAAAGCAAAGTTAGCTGTGTAGTTAAAAGAAAGTTTTAATATAAATATTTAAAAATCAATAAGTTATATTATATAGTTAAATAAAATTATATTTAAATTCAAACGACCTGTCCCGCACACCAACCTGAAGACCATGCCCACTGAAAATTATAACCACCCAGCCATCCGCTTACATCAACCACTTCTCCAATAAAATATAAACCAGCTGTATTTTTTGATTCCATGGTCTTTGACGACAACTGGTTACAATCGACGCCACCCAGTGTAACTTCTGCTGTTCGATAACCTTCTGTGCTATTGGGTTTTATTTGCCATTGTTCGAGTTGCTTAGCAATTTCAAGTATTTTTTGTTGTGAAAGCTCCTGTAACGGTTTATCAATCAATATTTTATCAAATAGACCAGGGACTAAACGTTTCGGTAGTACTTCAGATAAAACGGTTTTTAATTTTATGTTGGGTTGTTTTATTTGTCGTGATTTCAATAGATCTTTGACAGATATATCAGGTAATAGATTAATGGTGATGTTTTCACCTGCCTTCCAATAGGAAGAAATTTGTAAGATAGCCGGGCCACTAAGGCCACGATGCGTAAATAAAATATTTTCCTTATTAAAAGCAATGCTCTCATTACTTACGTTACTCTCGACGGAAATACCTGAAAGTCCGTCAAGTTGTTGTTTATCATGTTTGTGTAAAGTAAATGGAACCAGACCTGCTGAAGTCGGCCAGATGTGGTGATCGAACTGTTCGGCAATTTTGTATCCTAAAGGGCTGGCGCACATCTTCGGTATAGATAAACCACCGCAGGCTATGACCAGTGATGATGCTTGAAAATTACCTTTTGTGGTCGTGGTTAAAAATTCATTTGTTAACGTTTGATCGATACTGTCAATGACGCTGTTCAGACAGATAGTCACCTTCGCTTTCTTACACTCGGCAAGTAACATATTGAGAATATCTTTAGCACTCTCATCACAAAATAATTTGCCTAAATCACGTTCGTGATAGGGGATATTATGTTGGTTTACCATGGCGATAAAATCCCATTGTGTATAGCGACTTAATGCCGATTTACAAAAATGTGGATTGTGAGAAATAAAATTACTGGCATCGATATCCATATTAGTAAAATTACATCGTCCACCGCCAGACATTAGAATTTTTTTACCGGCTTTATTGGCATGGTCGAGCACGACAACCTTACGTCCTCTTTTACCTGCTTCTATGGCACACATTAAACCCGATGCACTGGCGCCAATTATCAATACATCGGCTTTAATTATATTGGCCATTTATTATCATTATTGTTTATTTCGCGTGCTACATGTACGGATTAATAGTATCGATACCGGTATGAGTAGCAGTAGCCAGTTCATAGCACCAGCATGACCGGCAACCACAATTTCTGTTTGTATGGGGAAGGATGCATCGTCGTCATGATAACTGTCTTCTAGTGGAAATGTGCTCAAGGAAGCATCATCATAAGGTCCGTAGCTTAACAGCCATTGATTATAATCTGCATTATACAGTTCGATACGGATATCGTAATAACCTGGGGGGAATCCGTCGGCAAGCTCTGTTTCGATGGTGAAGCTGTCATGCTCACTGTTACCCTGAATATGGTAATTACCGCTGGTAGCAAAATGATTCCACGGCCCACCTTCATAACTAAGATATAACTTAGCATAAATATACGATGTGTCGAAAATGGTATCGGCATCGATGGTGACACTGAAACGATGGTAAAAACCATCGTAATCAAAATCACTGATTAGCGCAGTCGATGCGTCATACAACGTAATTTCACCGTTATTTGAAGATAACGCTGATGTGCCGTGTGCAGCTTTTATAGTTGATTCAACACGAAACCCCTGCTTGTTAAGTGGTGACATGATGTCAGCTTCACTTTCGTTCAGTTTTTTATCTCTGCTGGCTTTATTAAGTGTTTCACTCTGGCTAAAGCTGATTGATTTAGAACGTCGATTGTCTTGCGTAGGCTCTGCCATTAATGGTGCAGATAACATAGCGAAGAATGCCCATAGAGCCGTCCATAAAATAATTTTACTGATTAATGGTGTTGTTAGTTTGAATGACATAATTGTCTCCTGTATTTATCAATTGGTATTTTTAATACAGGTGTATTTCAGCATTACACAGCTGAACGACTGCTGAACGAGTCAAAGAGATTTAAGTTTTTTTAACGGAGAATGAGAGGAAGAGGGAAGCTATAAAGTTAGATTGATGCTGATACCACCCAGCGTTGATGGTTTTATATCTAGAGTGCCGTGGTAGGCAATCACGATATTATTCACAATTGACAGGCCAATACCGTGTCCAGCTGTGGCCTGATCTGCGCGCACACCGCGTTTAAGTAAGTCGTTTATTTTTTCAGGTGAGATACCCGGTCCATCATCACTGATGATTATCTGAATCTGTTTGCCACAGGGTTCGATCTGGATATCGATCTGTTGATGTGCCCATTTGAAGGCATTATCAAGAAGATTACCCAGCACTTCCATCAAGTCACCTTCATCGCCTTTAAAGCGAACTGACTTATCGACATCTACATTGCACTTTATGTTTCTATCTCGATAAACCTTGTTTAAAGAATCCAGCATACGGGTGACGACGGGGTTAACAGCAACCGATGTACCTATAGGGGAAGAACCTGCCGTGGCAGCTCGTTGCAGTTGGTATTCCACGATAGAATTCATGCGCGAAATTTGCTCGGGCATTGTTTTGTCTTTTGTTTTATTTCTATCGATCGAGCTTTGCATAACGGCCAGTGGCGTTTTTAGGCTATGCGCAAGGTCACCTAAAGCGTTTCGGTAACGCGTTTTTTGTTCGCGTTCCTGGGTCAGTAAAATGTTGATGTTATCGCTAAGCTGCTCAATTTCCTGAGGGTAGCGGTCTTCAATCTGTTGCTGTTCACCGGCTTCGATTCGACTGAGTTCTTCGCCAACTTTGCGCAGCGGCGATAATCCCCAACGCAGTATTATGGCCTGGCTAATCAGTAATAATATAGCCATTGCCACCAACCAGCTCCATAAGGTTTTACGGTATTTATTTATTTGTTTATCAAAAGATTGCATGTCGGTGGTGATGGTAAAGGTTAGTGCTATGTCTGTATCCGCTGCTGACCAGTCAACACCATAGGCGAAGCTGTAATAATCACTTTTATTGATGCGATTTTTAGTAAATTGTTTTTCACCGCCAGGTAAAGCGACAGGCATTGGTGGCTTTACGCCTAGCGCGGATGATGATTGCCACATCACCTTGCTGTTGCTGTCAGTAATAAAAGCATAGATACCTGAACTGGGCAGACCTAATAAAGCATCAAGCTCATCGGAGGGCATGCGTAATTGTTTGTTTTCGACCTCAGCAACGGCCATCAATACGTACAGTTGACTGGTCAAGGTGTCGCGTAAGGCGCTTTCATTACTGTCGACAAAAGCGCGTTCGAGCGTTAGGGCGGTTAGGCTAATAAAAACAACCAGGACCAATGTTGCACTTAATATGATTCGGCGATTTAGTGTCATTTGCTAAGTTTAATCGTTATCACATAAAGTGAAACGGTAACCTCGGTTACGCAACGTTTCTATCGGTTGAAGGCTGCCGTCCGGATCCAGCTTTTTACGTAAACGCCCAATTAAAACTTCGATAACGTTGCTGTCACGATCATCGTCATGCGGGTAAAGATAATCGGCAAGCAATGATTTTGATACCGCTTCACTGGCATGTCGCATAAGGTATTCAAGCATTCGATATTCGAAAGCCGTTACATCGATAATGTTGTCATGAAGAAGTACTTGCTGAGTGTTTAGGTTGAGGGTGATACAACCACAACGAAGTTCGCTTGTCGCGGACCCGCTCGCACGTCGTAACAAGGCTTTAATCCGCGCCATCAATTCTTCCATTTGAAATGGCTTAACCAGATAGTCATCGGCGCCGGCTTCCAGGCCTTCGACTTTTTCCTGCCAGCGGCTACGTGCGGTTAATATCAATATGGGTAGGGTGCTGCCTTGTTGACGTAATGTTTTTATTATCTCTATGCCAGACATTCCCGGTAAGCCAATATCAATAATAGCGGCATCCAGAGGATACTCTGTGGCAAAGAAAAAGCCTTCCTCACCATCAGCACTGGTATCTACGATGTAACTTTCAGCTTCCAGACCTGCTCTAATATCGGTGAGTAGAGCCGGTTCATCTTCGATGACTAATATACGCATGATTAATTTCTTGATTGGTTATTAATCATTTTTACCGTTGCGAATTTTTCCAGTTTTCGCATCAATAAAAATAGTCCGCACTTTGCCACTCTTGCTTAGTGTTTTTACGCTAAAGCTATCATTTTTACGCTTAACGGCCAGTACACGACCCGGATGCGCCTGTGTAGCAATATTAACGGCTTGCTGTTTACTGATTGCAGCAGGCGCAGCCAGTAAGTTGGTATTGAGTAATAAAACCAGTACAAAGATAAGTGAGCTGAAAATTGTTTTCATGGCACGGCAATCTATTAAGTATTCGATAAAGTAGATGTTTGTAACTTTGCAGCTTACACGTATGCACGAAATTTCACCATATGAAGCCAGATAAACAGGAGAGTATCTGGCTTCATAGCCTACGATTAGTCATGAAAACTGATATCGAAATTATTAGTATGTAAACCAATCATAAATCTCAATCTGTCCAGATTTAAGAAATGATTGTTGTGATGATTATTGACTCTGTAATATGATTGATTATGACCGCGGTAGCCATGACGATAATTGTTTCTATACGTATGGTGACCGTGTCTGTTATAGCGGTGATTATTTGCATGCGTATTCCATTTATTATGGTGAGATTTTGAACCTCTTTCATAACGATTATGGTGCTTACCACGTGATCGATCATTATTTTTATATGCATGTTTATTATTGTGACGATAATCTTTCGTATGTGATTTACCACGGTCGTAGGAATGGCCGCTGCTTTGATGGCCACGATTATTATCATTTGCCATACTAAGCGTTGGTGTTAAAGTTAATGTCACAGCAAGTACGCTGATTAAGGGCAGGGCCTTAAGTATAGATTTTAAGCTTGTTAAATTATTCATGTTTATTCTCCATATTTTACAAAAGTTGTTTACAAATATTTGTTAGTAAACTTGGTCTTGATTCTTATGAAACAAGGCATCGGCTTATCCGATGGTTGTAATGTACCGTTAACGGGCTGAACGGAAGCTGAACGAGATTGCGTGTGATTAATATTATTTAGAGAAAGTTTTTGAAATTTAACAAAGTAAATAACCTGGCATGTCCAATCGATGGTTTAAATCTCGATATCTATGATAAACAGTGGGTTTGCGCTAATGGTCACACCTTTGATATCGCTCGTCAGGGTTATGTTAATTTATTGCCTGTTCAGCAAAAAAGATCAAAACACCCGGGTGATAGTAAAGCGATGGTCGTCGCTAGAACACATTTTTTAGATTCGGGTTTTTATCAACCGCTGGCAGATAAAATTTCTGCTGTGGTGGAAATGTTGACTATGGGTAATACAAACTTATGCTTACTGGATGCAGGTTGCGGAGAGGGTTATTACCTTAATTATCTTTGTAAAACTTTAAGCCAGAGCACTCAAGATATGAGCTTATCGCTTGTGGGTCTTGATATTTCTAAAGAGGCGATAATACAATCATCAAAAAGAAATAAAGATATTACCTGGGTCGTCGGTACAAACAGGCAACCACCTATTGTAGAAAGCAGTGTCGATATTATCTTATGTGTATTTGGCTTTGTTAGTTTCGATGGTTTTAACAAGGTATTAAAACCTGGTGGAAAATTGATTTTGGTTGATCCTGGCCCTGACCATTTGCAAGAGTTAAGAGAAATTATTTATAAAAAAACAAAACCCAGCGATACGGAAAATGGTAAGGCACTTGATACAAACGTTTTTTCACTTATTAACAGTCAACAATGTACATTTAAAACAGGTAATATCAACAATAAAGATATAAATAATTTACTAATAATGACGCCGCATTTGTTTAGAGCAAGCAAAGAAGGAAAGCAATTAGCGGCTACCTTAGAAAAACTTGATTTAACGGTGGACGTAAATATAAAAACGTTGGTAAAGCAGTAGATGTATTGTCTAACTTATGCGAGTAAGGTTTTATAATAACAAATCATCGTCGATAGCATGAAAGACACTGGCCGCTTGGATAAGAGAATTGGCTGTTAAAGCGGCCACACCATAGACTTCAGCAGTAACCTTATAATCTTTTCTTATCTTATTCAGTAGCATGTCGAAATCACCATCACCCGATAATAAAATTACCGTGTCGACATCTTTGGCAGCTTCTAAAATGTCGATGGTTATGCCGACATCCCAGTCGCCTTTAGCGGAACCATCACTACGCTGGATGTAGGGTTTAAGTTTTACATTAAAGCCGATGTGTCTTAAAGCATCCTGAAATTTCTGTTGCCCGTCGTCGCCACGATGGATTGCGTACGCATTAGCGATTTTGATATCGCCTTGCGTTGTTAATTTTTTCCAGAATTTTCGATAATTAAATTGACGACCAAAAGTATCACGTGTTGTGTAATAGATATTTTGTACATCGACGAAAATTGCAATGCTATTCATGTCGAATAAAGCAATAACTGATTGATCGCAGCGGCGTCAAGAGATACGTCTATTACTGACAGAGTAATATTGCAGCTATTACTCTGTACTTTTGTGTCGCTACGGATCATTATTTTTTAGACGAAGGTGCTAAGAAGCTTTGCGGTTAGCATGCTCCATACCCTGGCTAATCAGGTATTCTTCATAAGTGCCACGAAAATCAACCAAACCTTTTGGTGTCATTTCTATTATTCGTGTTGCTAATGAAGACACAAACTCACGATCGTGACTGACGAAAAATAGTGTGCCCGGGAAGTTTTCCAAAGCAAGGTTAAGTGATTCGATGGATTCCATATCGAGGTGGTTAGTCGGTTCATCCATTAATAATATGTTGTTTCGTTCTAACATCAATTTGCCAAACAGCATACGACCTTGTTCACCACCAGAGATGACACTGATCTTTTTGTTTATGTCATCGGATGAGAATAATAATCGTCCTAAGGTGCCACGGATAGACTGTTCGTCATCGTTTTCTTTACCCCAGTAACTCATCCAGTCGTAAAGTGTTTTATCTTTTTCGAAATCGGCAGCATGATCTTGTGCATAATAGCCGAGTTGAGAGTTTTCAGACCATTTCACACTACCAGACGAGGCTTCTAAATTGCCGTATAAGCACCTTAATAAGCTGGTTTTACCGACACCGTTAGGACCAATTATGGCGACACGTTCACCAACTTCGACCATCATATCGAGATTGGCAAATAGGTAATCATCAAAACTTTTTGCCAGGCCTTGTACTTCCAGCGCCAGACGATGCAACTTTTTATCTTCTTCGAAATAAATATAAGGGTTCTTACGGCTGGAAGGTTTTACTTCCGCCAGTGTTATCTTGTCTATCTGTTTAGCGCGTGATGTTGCTTGCTTTGATTTCGATGCATTCGCCGAGAAACGACTAACGAACGCTTTAAGTTCGGCAATCTGTGCTTTTTTCTTGGCGTTTTCAGATTGCAGGCGTTCAGTTACCTGTGTCGATGCAATCATGTATTCATCATAAGAACCTGGATAAATGCGGATCTCACCGTAATCAAGGTCAGCCATGTGGGTGCAGACACTGTTCAAGAAGTGACGGTCATGCGAGATGATAACCATGGTG
>JAESSQ010000098.1 GCA_016764035.1 Gammaproteobacteria bacterium | reverse complement strand
CGACGGCGCGAACCCTGGCTTTTATCACCGTGACAAAGCGCTGTTTTGATTTTTAAGGGTTTTAATTTCGTCATTAGTTCGTCTGCTTGCGCTTTGGTGCTAGTGAAAACGATAACTTTGAACCAGTTGTGTTGGTTGAGTAACTCGATAAATAGTTCAGCCTTCTGATGTTCGCCGACAGGGTAGACGATATGTTCAACTGTTTCAGCAATGGCATTCTGTTTTGCCACGCTAACCAGTTGATGGTTATGTAGTAACTTGTGTGCAAGTTCTTTAACTGCTTGCGATATGGTGGCAGAGAACAAGAAGGTTTGACGTTTTTTCGGTGTTTTTTCAATGAATGCATTCACGTCGCTGATAAAACCCATGTCCAACATACGGTCTGCTTCATCAAGGACGAGAAACTCTACGCCGCTGAGCTTTACATTACCTTGCTCTAAATGTTCTAACAAACGACCGGGGGTGGCGATAACGATATCGATACCTGCTTTTAGTTTTTTCTCTTGTGCGCTCAGCTTAGCGCCACCGTAGAGTGCTTTAATTATTAACGGCGTGAATTGCGCGTAGCGTTTGATGGTCTCTTCTAATTGCTCGGCTAGTTCTCGAGTAGGCGTCAGGATAAGTGCACGCGGTGTGCCTGATGTCGTCGGCTTAGGCGTATCGTATATCTTTTGCAAAATGGGGATGGAAAAGGCCGCTGTTTTTCCGGTGCCTGTCTGTGCGTTAGCGAGAATATCTTTGCCACGGCGTGCGGGGATGATTGCCTGTTCTTGAATGGCTGTCATTTCATTGTAACCGCAGGTATCTAGCGCTTTTTGAATTTCAGGTGCGAGGTCCAGAGACGAAAATATCATGGTTGGCCTTGAGAGTTAGGTTTGCGGTTAATTTGATGTGCGAATTATAGAGAGTTTATTGCCTCATCGTGAGGCTGATTATCTAAACTTTCCAGTAAATATTTTATCACGGTAAAAGCCAAATCACGAAATACAAATACGTGCACATGTAAAAGAGCAAACACCCGTCACAATAAAATATGTAATGCCAGAAGGCCTGTCGCCACCGCAAAGTAGACTGTTTGCTGATTAAGATAGATTACATGTGAGTAAAAGGAATGGCAGTATGAAAACAGGGGAGCTTCAACCTGACCCCAGTTTGTTTTTAAAACAGTCAATGCGGAAGCGTGTAAAAAAATGGTTAGCCAGCCTCTAAATTTTAAGCAAAAAAATGCCCCGAATAAATCGAGGCATTTTATCGAGCTTATAAAATTAATTATTAAGCTTGTTTTCTCTTACGTGCAAAACCAAGTCCAGTTAAACCAAGAGCTAATAAAGCAAGTGAAGTAGGCTCAGGAACAGCACCACCAGTAGGAGGCGTTACGATACCAACAGTAGTAACACCACCGTTAAGTGTCCATGAAGTTAATCCACCAGGGCCAAATGCCGCTGAAATAGTGTGAGCGCCAGAGCTTAAACCAGCGATAGTAACATGCAACCAATCATCATTAACATTAGTCGCACTTAATGTGCCAGCTCCGTCATAAGAAGAGTAAGAATTATTAACTAATGCGCCGTCAAGACCTGACATAGATGTTGTGTTATGAGTGACAGAGGTAAAGTTATAGTTAGTACCATCAACAATTAAAGCTCCAGCTACTCCATGAGAGCCGTGCCAGTGTAATGCGTCAAATGTAATGTCGCCATTCGCTTCAAAAGTCCAGCCTAAGCCAACGATATGTGCATTAGCGCTAAACGAAGCCATTGATAAAACAGCAACGCCAAGAGCAGCTGTAGTAAGTTGTTTTAGTGATTTCATTTTTTTGTCCTTAATAGTATGAGAAAAGTAGTTCTAAACAGAACCATATTAAATAGTAAGCATGAAGTGCGCCAAAAATTATTAAGCATTGAAAAATAAGAATATTTTATATAATGCTTAGATGAATCACGAAATAAAAATGCAAAAGTGTAAAAAAAGTTGACACATTATAGCTAAGGAGGTGTAAAAAAATATTACACATATTTGTCGATGCTGAATGATTGCATTAATCCTGATCGTTACTGTAAAGCCATTAGTAAGTTGCCTAAATAAATAGAGGGTTACATTTAGCAGTGCGTTATTGCCGTTTTGGGTTGTAATGCATCTACTTGTTGCCATGGCATCATGTTGCAGTGCCATCATACAGTTATTTAGTAATTAAGGGGGTGGAGGGATTAAGATTTAACCACCCCTTGAAGTGTTCTTCGAAGACTTTTTAAATACTTGCTATGTGTGCTAACTACTGCTTATTAATTGTTTTCTGACATGTCGCCAATCGGATTATGTTTAGCTATTTACTGTTTGTCACCACCAAGACACTCAGGTGACTCAGGCGCTTTGCCTTTTTTAAACCATTCTTCCATGGTCATGGTGTGTAATGCCAAAGCATGAATGCCGCCATCGACCTGTTCTTTTTTGAGCTCGTCATTTAATACTTTATTTACCAGTCGGTGACGAGCGATAAGCATTTTGTTTTTAAAGTCATCGCATACGATAACTACTTTGAAGTGAGACTCGGAACCTTCGGGTACGTTGTGCATGTAACTTTCGTTAATAACTTCCAGGTGCTCAGGCGTAAAGGCGGCGTTTAATTTATTGGTGATGGTTTCTTGTGTGTTCATGCTTTAATGATAGCACAATGGCTAATGGTAAAAAATGCGTAGTCTTAGCTTTATGTCATTGCGTGGTAAATTATGGGTGATGCGTAAAACCCTTAATTGCTGGTAAACCAACGCTCGCCGATATACAGTTGCAACGGTTTGAAATTAACTTTGTAGTGCATTTTATCGTGGCCGTTTATCCAGTAGCCCAGGTAAACATAGCCCAGTGCCAGCTCTTTTGCATAATCAATTTGTTTGAGTATGCAGTAAGTGCCCAGGCTACGGCTTGCCAGTTCCGGGTCGAAAAAACTGTAAACCGCAGACAGTCCATCGCTGACGATATCGGTTACCGCAATGGCCACCAGTTTCCCTGATAAACGAAACTCCAGAAATTGGGTGTCGCTCCAGTTACAGTATAAAAACTGTTTGAAATCATCTTCAGTCGGGTTTGCCATGGTGCCGTCGCCGTGCCGAGACTTGAGATAGCGGTTATATAAATCGAGGTATTCTTCAGTAAAACCAGCGCTGAGATAGGTGAGTTTTATGTCCTCGTTGGTTTTTAAGCATCGTCGTTGTGAACGGTTACTGGTGAATTCATTGACCACCAGACGGCAGGCGATACAGGATTGATGGCCTCGATTTCTAACGGTACTGTTACAGTTCGGGCAATGCGGTCGATAACAATCCGCACCGCTACGTCGGAAACCATGTTGTATCAGCTGGCTATAAATGGGCATGGTGAGAGGTACGTCAGGGTCGAGTACTAAATTACTACTCTTGCGATCATCAAAATAACCACAGGGAGATTCCGTCGTGATGTATAGCTGCAAATTTCGTGTACTCATGGTATCTCAGTTTAGTGCGTGAGCATGTAGAAGCAATCGTAGATTCACAAAAAGGTGGTACAATCTACGGCTGTTTTTTTATTCAACCGTCTCCATTATGGCATTAACCCGCGAACAACGTCTTATTCATCTACACGCCGCTTTAAAGCAGCGCATATTACTGCTTGATGGTGCCATGGGAACCATGATTCAGCGCCATAAGCTTGATGAAGCGGCTTATCGTGGCGAACGTTTTGCTGACTGGCACAGTGATCTGAAAGGTAACAACGATTTACTGGCGATTACGCAGCCTGAAATCATCCAGGGAATACACGAAGATTACTTGGATGCTGGGGCTGATATCCTCGAGACCAATACGTTTAATTCGACACGTGTTGCGATGGCCGATTACGACATGGAGGACATTAGCTACGAGATTAATGTCGCTGCCACAAAACTTGCACGCGATGCGGCAGATAAGATCGGTAGTGACGATAAACCGCGTTATGTTGCGGGTGTATTAGGGCCAACCAACCGCACCTGTTCGATTTCCCCCGATGTAAACGACCCGAGTTTTCGCGATATTACGTTTATGGCGTTGGCAGACGCTTATAAAGAGTCAACCCGTGCACTGATCGAAGGCGGCGCGGATATCATCCTGATCGAAACCATATTCGACACGTTAAACGCAAAAGCAGCCATT